>CAYSJP010000088.1:0-8484 GCA_964431395.1 uncultured Halobacteriales archaeon | reverse complement strand
GAAGTTCGTGGACGTCCTCTGTGAGGACTCGACGACGGAGATCACCCTGTTTCACATCATCGAGGGCGAGGAGAACCGCGAGCGGGGCGAGCGGATCGTCGAGGAGACCCGCGAAGGGATGATCGAGGCCGGCTTCGATCCGGAGGAGGTGGACGTCCGCCTGAGCGACACCGGGAGCCACGACGACGAGATCATCCGCGTCGCCTCGGAGTACGACGCGGTCGTGATGTACGATGCCGAGCCCCGGCTTGGCGACCGGATCTTCGGGTCACTCCCGGACCGCATCCGGAACCAAACGGGTGACCCCGTGATCGTGGTGAACCGGGATTACTGATTCATCAAAATGAACCCGCCTAAATTGTTTATTGAGTAATCCGGAGAGGGGGAAAGGAGTGATCAGTCGGTCTCCGCGGGCGGGACGTCCTTGACGGTCTCGTAGTTGTCGGCGATGATCGATCCGATCGCGCCGGTCCTGTCGGTTCTGGAGCGCCCGTACACCAGGTACAACGCCACGCCGCCGGCGGTGATCCCGCCCGCGCCGAGGATCGGGACCGTCCCCATCTGGGTGAGCAATCCGATCCCGGCGACGAGGCCGAACACCTGCACGTATGGGTATCCGGGGGCGGTGAACTCCGGATCGTAGGACTCCAGGTCGGCCTCCCGGAAGGCGATCAGCGCGACGTTGATGATCGAGAACACCAGGATCTTGAACGCACTCGCGAGCTTCGCCAGCTCGATCACCGGGACGAACGCGATCAACAGGAGGAGGACGGCCCCGGTGAGCAGGATGGAGTTCCGGGGCGTCGCGAAGCGATCGTCGACGGTCTGCAACACCGGCGGGAGCAGGCTGTCACGGCTCATCGCGAGCGGGAACCGCGAGGACGACATCACGCCGGCGTTGCCCATGCTGGTGAGCGCGACGACCGCGATCACCGAGATGATGGCGACGCCGAATCCACCAAAGAGGGCTTCGGCGCCGTCGGCCATCGGCGTGAGTGACGCGCCGTCGTCGGGGCCACCGTGTATGAGCACGTCCGGATCGGCCAGTCCGACGATCGCAGCGATGACCGCGACGTAGATCAGGGTCATGACGACCATCGACCCGATCATGGCGCGGGGGAGGTTCGTGCCGGGGTCCTTCACCTCCTCCGCGATGCTGGCGATCTTGGTGACGCCCGCGAAGGAGACGAACACGAACGCGGCGGCGGTGACGATGCCGCCGCCGCCGTCCGTGGCGAGCGGAGTGAACCGCCCGGTGTCCAGGGTGAACCCGGCGTCGACGGTGTACGCGAGGAGGCCAACCAGCACCAGCGAGACGACGATCGCCTGCACCTGTCCGCTGAGTTTCGTTCCCGAGATGTTGAGCACGAGTATCAACACGCCGAGACCGAGCGCGACGAACGTGATCGCACCCTGGGAGATCGGCGCGAAAAGCAGCAGGTACGCGCCGAGACCCACGAGCGCGAAGGAACTCTTGAACGTGAGCGAGAACCAGGCGCCGATCCCGGCTATCGTCCCGAACAACGGCCCGAGCGCCCGGTCGATGTACAGGTACGTTCCGCCGGATTCGGGCATCGCCGTCGCCATTTCGGCCTTCGATAGGGCCGCCGGCAACACAACTATCGCGGCCAGCACGTACGCGAGGATCACGGCAGGTCCCGCCTTCTTGTAGCCCAGTGCCGGCAGGACGAAGATGCCGCTTCCGATCATCGCGCCCATACTGATCATCATCGTCGGGTACAACCCGAGGCTTCGTTCCAGGTCGTGTCCAGCCATCAACCCGTGATATGGAAAGTAACTTAAAGAGTTTTTCGGAATCCAAAATTGAAGGAGCAATATTTGAGTTTTCACTAGATACTGGACGATGTGTTGGGAATAAAGCAACCCCGGCGGATCCCACGCGATGTCGGCCGGGGCGTCTCATAATGACTCGTGTAGCCGATTACCGCTCCGACCGGGCGCGGTCCCGTCGCGTTGCTTCGGGCCGAACTCCCGACCCCGCTTCGAGGGTCGATCGATGACGTCCGGCGTGTTTTCGTGCCGGTGACTGTCGCGGGGCCGAAAGGCAGACACCGGTGGCGCCGTACGGTATGGTATGTCTCACGACCGGATCCACGCCCGGGAACCGACACACGACGGGGAGCGCTGGTCGACGGGAACGATCGACTCGATCGGCCAGGAGGACGGCCACTGTGTCGTCACCGTCACGTCCGACGGTGGCGACACGGTCAAGCTCAGTGTGACACTCGCCATCCGCGATCTGTTCCGAAGCCGGCTGGACCTCGAGGAGGGGGCGTCACCGGCCGGCGAGCGCGTGTGGTATCGCGAGCGCGGAGGAAAACGGGGGCGGTAGCCCGACGCCACGGTCGGCGGTGTCGTCGTTCCCGGCCTCAGCGTCCACGTCACGATTCCCCTCACGGACATGTGCACTATACCGTCGGACAGAAGCAGTGATACATTCCGCCGGGGGTCCCCGGCGGAGATTATCAAACGTTCTGTCCGACAGTATAGGGGTGCTCGCCGTCACCGGAGGTCCGTGGACCGTCGCTACCGGTCGTCGTTCGGCAATCGCCCCCCGAGGGGAGATCCTTTCCGCGGGGCTATCGGGGGGCTCTTTTATCCGCCCCCCTAAAGGAGTCCATGGGAGTTCTCGAGGACAAGCAGCGCGCGCGCGTCTTCTACAAGTACCTCTCGCAGGTGTACGACCGGATCAACCCGTTCGTCTGGAACGAGGAGATGCGCGAGGAAGCGATCGACTGGTTCGACCCCGACCCCGGTGACCGCGTTCTCGACGTCGGCTGTGGCACCGGGTTCGCGACGGAGGGCCTGCTCGAGCGGATCGAGGCAGTCCACGGCCTCGACCAGAGCACCCACCAGCTCGAAAAGGCCTACGCGAAGTTCGGCAAGCGCGGCTCGGTCCGGTTCTACCGTGGCGACGCCGAGCGCCTCCCCTTCGCCGACGACGCGTTCGACGGCGTCTGGTCCTCGGGGTCGATCGAGTACTGGCCCAACCCCGTCGACGCCCTCGAGGAACTCCGGCGCGTCGTCGAACCCGGGGGTCCCGTGCTCGTCGTCGGGCCGGATGCCCCCAAGACCACGCTGTTCGGGAAGCTCGCGGACGCGATCATGCTCTTTTACGACGAGGAGGAGGCCGATCGGATGTTCGCCGAGGCGGGGTTCGAGGACGTCGAACACGAGGTGCTCCAGGCCCACCCCGGGAGCCCTCGGGCCATCGTCACGCTCGCGCGGGCGCCGGGGTAAGCGCGTCGCGGCCGTCTCTCGTGCGGACGAACCGCGTCCGGATGTCGGGCCACGGACAGACCTAATTGCCGGGCTCCCCTCGACGTAGCCATGTCGGCGTACGACCTCGGGTTCGACTCGATCGACGAGGAGCACGTGGAACACGACCCCGAGATCGAGGGCTCGATCCCCGACTGGCTGTCGGGGTCGCTGTACCGGAACGGGCCCGGAACCTTCGAGACCGAGCACGGAAGCGTCAACCACTGGTTCGACGGGCTCGCGATGCTCCAGCGGTTCACCTTCGACGCCGGTTCGCTCACCTACACGAACCGGTTCCTCCGCACGGAGGCCTACGAGACCGCCCACGAGTCCGGGTTCGAGGGGCAGTTCGCTACCGGCGGCGGGTACCTCAAACAGCTGTACGCCATCTTCCGGGGCGACGTCACCGACAACGCGAACGTCCACGTCGCGCGCTTCGACGGCGAGCACGTCGCGCTCACCGAGACGCCCCGGGGGGTCGCATTCGACCCCGGGACGCTCGACGCCCGCGGTGACTTCCGCTTTTCCGACGACCTCTCCCTGCAGCACGTCACCGCCCACTACCGCCGCGACGAGGGACGAGAGGAGTACGTCGGATACGGCACGAGTTTCGGTCGGTCGAACGAGTACGTCGTCTACCGCGTCCCCGATGGGACGAGGCGCCGCGAGGAGATCGCCCGCCACCCCGTCGACGAGCCGGCGTACCTCCACAGCATCGGCCTCACCCCCAACTACGCCGTCGTCGCGGAGCCGCCGTTCGTCGTGAACCCGATCGACTTCTTCCTGCCCGGCGGCGAGGGGTTCGTCGACTACTTCGAGTGGAAACCCGAGCGTGGCTCGCGCTTTCTCGTCTTCGAGCGCGACTCCGGCGATCTCGCGGCCGAGATCAGCACGGAGGCGTTCTTCGTGTTCCACCACGTCAACGCCTACGAGGACGAGTCGGGACTGGCCGTCGACCTCGTGGCCTACCCCGACGCCGACATCGTGGCCGACCTCTCGCTGGAGGCGCTCGCGGGTGGCGCCCCCCTCGTGGCGGACGGCCACCTCAGGCGCTACCGGCTGGATCTCGACGCGCCGGGGCGGACCGACGCCGGCGGCGCCGTCGCCGACACCTCCGACTTCTACGCCGGCACCGAACTCACCCGGGTGTCTCCGGACGTGCGACTCGGCCCCTACCGCTACGCCTACGGCCAGGCGACCTCCCGCGAGGGCGAGAACGGCCTCGTGAAGGTGGACGTCGAGACCGGCGAAGCGACGGAGTGGTTCGACGGCGTGTACGCCGAGGAGCCGATCTTCGTCCCCGCTCCGGAGACGGAACGCGAGGACGCGGGGGCCGTCCTCGCGACCGTCCTCGACCCCGACGCGGAGCGGTCCTTCCTGCTCGTCCTCGACGGGGAGACGTTCGAGGAGCACGCCCGGGCGTGGCTGCCCCACCACCTCCCGTTTGGCTTTCACGGCCGGTTCTTCCCCGAGTGGCGATGACCGGGACACGGCGGGAACAGCCGGTATCAGCCCGCTTCGCTGCCGTCGCCGAGCGGCTTGATCTCGACGTCCCTGAACCGGATGGTCCCGTCGCCACCCCGATGTTTAAGCCCGATCAGGCCCGAGCGCTGTGAGTCGTCGGTGACGTCGGCCGTGGTGACGCCGTTGACCCACACCCGCAGGCGTTCGCCGTCGGCCATGATCCGGTAGTAGTTCCACTCGCCAGGCTTGAACGCGGACTGGGCGTGGGCGTCGCCCTCGACGCTCTCGAGCCACGTGGTGGCACCCTCGTCGTAGAGGCTCCCCGACAGGGTGTTCCCGGAGGGATCGATCTCGGCCCGGTAGCCCGCCACCCTGCTCTCGCCGGGATTCCGGACGAGGATGCCGCCCTCGGCGTCGGCGTTCACCCACGTCTCGAAGACGAAGTCCTCGAAGGTGTCCTCGCTCAGGAGAAAGAAGGGCTGGTCGCCACCGAGGTGGAGGTGGCCATCGGAGACCGAGACGTTCCCCCGGTCCAGCGGGTTCGTCCACCCGTCCGTGTTCCGTCCGTCGAACAGCCGCGTCCACTCGGCCACGTCGAGTTCCTTGATCCGGACGTTCCGGAACCGGACCTCCCGGCGCTCCTGGGCCCCGCCGTGGATCTGGAGCGCGACGATACCCATCGGGAGCAGGTCGTACTGGCCGAGATCCATGTCCTCGATGGATTCGCCGTCGATCCACGTCCGGAGGCGCTCGCCCTCCACCCTGATCGTGAACTGGTTCCACTCGCCGTTGTCGAACGCGTCGTGTGGTTGTGGATCGCTCAGCCAGCCGGTACCCATGTCCGTTCCGTACACGTATCCGGACCCGCCCCCCGGCGTGAGCTGGGCCGCATCGCCGGACAGTTCGACCTCGACCTGGGGACCGTGTGGGATCTGGCGATCCTGCGTCGTGTTGGACCGGACCATGACCCCGGAGTTCAGCCCGTCCGGATCCACCCACACCTCCAGCTCGAGAACGAAATCGTCGAACATCCGGTAGTTGCTCAGGAACGTCGTGCCGGTCCCCGGGGTGGCGACACCCTCGATGTACGGTTCCTCGACCCCGTCGCCGCTCCGAACCGCGTACTCACCGTCTCCGTAAACCCGGTGCCAGCCGGACAGGGACGACCCGTCGAACAGCGGGACGAACTCGGGGCGTCGTGGTGTCGGTGTTCCCGCGGGCGTCTCCGTCCCCGCCGTGGTGTCGTTCGTGGCCTCGGTCGCGGTGTCGGCCACCGCGTCCGTCGGCGTCCCGGTCGTCCGGCGCCGGGTGGGTGTTCCGCCGTCGCCGTCCCCGCCACATCCCGCGAGACCGACGAGCAGCGCTCCCGTCCCGGCGCGGAGAAATCGCCGTCTGCTCGACCCTCTCTCGTCGAATTCCATGCCGGCCTTCCGACGCCGGCACGGAAAATACTCACGGCGGGTCCGACCCTGGGGTGGCCGGTCCCGTCCGCCCGCGGACTCGGGACCGAGTTCCCGGCGGGCAAACGCTTTTTTCGTCGGATCGCGGAACACGGGTCATGGACGATCGCTCGCCGACCCGGCGGGACGTCCTCCGGGCCGGCGCGGTCCTCCTGGCGACCGGGACGGCGGGCTGTGAGGCGTTGCTGTCCGACGACGCGCCCACGCGAACGGGCCAGTCCACGACGACCCAGCCGCCGACGGGGGGCACCGTCGAACCGACGCCGACCAGCGCCGATCCGACGCCCTCGGGGACCGCCGCTCCCACCCGGAGCCCCACGGACACGCCGGCGGAGCCATCGGTGCTGACGGGACTCCCCCGCGAGGACGGCGCGTCCGAGGACCTCTTCGGGTTCTCGACCGCGATCGGGAGCGACGCGGCGTTCGTCGGTGCCCCCGGCGCCGGATCGGTGTCCGTCTTCGGGAGGTCGGAATCGGGGTGGACCCGGACGGCGACGCTGACGCCGGGGGACGATTCGGGCGACGCGCTCGGCGTGTCACTCGCGGTCGCTGACGACCGGCTCCTCGTCGGCGCTACGCCGAGCGACCCGGATCCGGGCGCGTCCAGTTCGGCACACGTCTTCGAGCGGACCGATGGTGAGTGGCGGTGGGAGGCGAGACTGACTCCGGAAGACGGCAGCGCGACCGATCGGTTCGGTCTCTCCGTCGCGCTTGTCGATGGAGGGGCCGTCGTCGGGGCCGCCGGCGCCAGGGATCCGGAAGGGGACCGGGCCGGGGCAGTGTACGTCTTCGAGCGAACGGACGGCGAGTGGCGCCAGACTGCGAAACTCGTTCCCGGCGACATCGGCGAGTACGAAGCGTTCGGCGCGTCGCTCGCGACCGCTACCGGGACGCTTCTCGTCGGTGCGCCGGGACCCGCCACGGCCGGGGACGGAACCGGATCGGCGTACGAGTTCGAGCGAACCGACGGGGAGTGGCGCCGGGATGCGAAGCTGGTTCCCGGCACTGGCGATCCGGGAGCGTCATTCGGTGACGGCGTCGCCATCGCGGACGGGACGGCACTCGTCGGAGCGCCGGCCGAGCAACGCGACGACGGCGTCGCGTCGGGCGTGACGTACGTCGCGGAGCGCTCGGATGACGGGTGGCGGGCGACGGCGGGGCTGTCCCCCGGCGACCCGAACGCGGGCAACCGGTTCGGTCACACGGTGGCGCTGGCCGGGGATACGGCGCTCGTCGGCGCGTCACGGACCGGTACCGGATCGGTGCACGTCTTCGATCTGTCGGGCGGGGCCTGGAGTCGGCGTACCGAACTGGTTCCGGATCCCCCGCCCGTGAACGGCGGGTTCGGCAGCGCCGTCGCCACGACGGAGGGGACGGCGCTGATCGGGGCGCCGTACCTGTTCGGGGAAGAGGCGGGCGTGGCGTACGTGGCCGATCTCACCGCGCTGTGACGTGCCGGAGTCACCGCGCCCCGGGGGGATCCTCCTGTGCCGCCACCGACTCGCCGAACGCGTACACCGTCTCGGCGCCCGTCACTTCGACCTCCAGAAAGTCGCCGGGCTCGATCCCCCGGGACTCCGCGTCCGGGAGCACGATCTGGTGGTACGCTCCGTCCCGGCACTTCATCGACTCCCCGCGGCCGGGTTCGACCGCCATCACCTCGCGACGCTGGCCCACCAGCGCGTCGTACACCTCGCCGACGACACCCGATTTCAGCTCCGACATCGCCTTCGATCGGTCCTTCTTCGTCTGGCCGCCCAGCCCCTTCAGGTCGGCCGCGTCGGTCCCCGGGCGCTTCGAGAAGCGCGTGACGTTGATGCGCTCGGGCCGGACCTCCCGGAGGAGGGCCTGTGATTGCTCGAAGTCGTGGTCCGTCTCGGTCGGAAAGCCGACGATGAAGTCCGTCGCGAGCGTCCACTCCTCGAGATACTCGTCGAAGGTCTCGACCACCTCGCGGAACTCCCGGACCTGGTGCTGTCGGCGCATGTCCCCGAGGACGTCGTCGGAGCCGGACTGGACGGGGGCGTGCAGAAAGTTGTACAGTTCCTCGTGCTCCGCGAAGACGGCGGCGAGTTCCTCCCGGATCCCGTGGACCCCCTTCGGGTTGGCCATGCCGACGCGGACCCGAAAGTCGCCCTCGATCTCGCAGATGCGGTCGAGCAGAACCGGGAGCTTCCGTTCGCCCGTGTCCCAGCCGTAGACGCCGGTGTCCTGGCCCGTGATCCGGAGCTCCTTCGCGCCGGCGTGGATCAGCGCCCGGGCCTTCTCGACGTTTTGTTGG
>CAYSJP010000087.1:0-8486 GCA_964431395.1 uncultured Halobacteriales archaeon | reverse complement strand
TCAGCAGGTCCGCCAGCGTCTGGCAGGGGTGGGCGTCGTCGGTGAGGCCGTTGATCACCGGCACCGTGGCGTAGTCGGCGAGTTCCGCGAGTTTCGCGGGGTCGCTCACGCGGGCCATCACGGCGTCGACGTAACAGGACAGCGCGCGGGCGGTATCCTTGATCGGCTCGCCCCGGCCGAGCTGCATGTCGCCCGGGCTGAGCATGATCGCGTGGCCGCCTAGCTCGGTCATCCCGGTCTCGAAGGAGATCCGCGTGCGGGTGCTCGGGTTCTCGAACAGCATGGCCAGCGTGTGGTCCTCCAGCCGGCGTACCGGCTCGCCGCCACGGTTGGCTCGCTTGAGCATCGCGGCGCGGTCGAGGACGGCCTCGACGTCGGCGATGTCATCGACATCGAGCACGTGGTCGGGCGGGCTGTTCGGGTCGTGGGTGTCGGGTGTCGGAGTCACGAGTGATCACGCTCCTTGGTCATGGATTCTCGCCTCCCTGGATGCGCTCGGAGGCGCGTTCGAGAACGGCGACCGCGCGGTCGAACTCCGCGAGGTCGAGGTGCTCCTCGGGCGTGTGGTCCAGCGACGAGTCGCCGGGGCCGTAGGTCGCCATCGGACAGTCCCAGGCGTCGGCGTACAGGTTCATATCGCTCGTCCCCGTCTTCCGGAGCTGGCTCGGCTCGCCGCCGGTCGCCCGGATCGCGGCGCGGAACGCCCGCGCCACCGGGTTCCGGGGGCTGGTCATCACGGGCGGGATCGGCTCCCGCCACCGGACGGTGCCCCCCTCGAGTTTGTCGTCGGCGATCTCGCGGACGGCGCCGGCGTCCGTGTCGGGCGGGATCCGGAACTGGACGTCCATCGTCGCCTCCACGGAGAGGCCGTCGGCGCTCGTCCCGGCGTCCATCCCGACGGGTTTCGGCGTCACGCCCTCGAAGACGGGCGTCCACTCGTCGGTCGCGAAGGCGTCCTCGACGCGGGTCCACCAGCCGATCGCCGACTGGATCGCGTTGTCCGCCGGCCGGGAGGTGTGGCCGGACTCGCTGGTGGCGACGTAGGTGCCCGGCAGAAACCCCCGGTAGCCGAGCGTCACGGCGTTCCAGCCGCTCGGCTCGCCGTTGACCACCGCGTCCGGTTCCTCGCGCTCGGCGATCAGGTGGCGCGCCCCCCGGGAGTCGGTCTCCTCGCCGACGACGCCGACGAAACTGACCCCCGCCTCGACGGCCGCGACCGCCATCGCGACGAGCGGGCCCTTGGCGTCGACGCTCCCCCGGCCGTGGAGGACGCCGTCCTCGAGACGAACGGGGACGTCACCGGGAACGGTGTCGATATGTGAGGTCAGCAGGACGGCGTCGTCGGCCGGCGCGCGGACGTTGCCGACGGAGTCGATCCGGACCTCCCGGCCGTGAGCCTCGAAGTAGGCCGCCAGCCGCTCGGCCGCCTCGGACTCGCCGCCGGTCACCGACCGGATCTCGACCAGTTCCTCGAGGAGGTCCCGACCCTCCGTGTGGACCGGAACCCCGTCTCCGGGTTCGCTCTCGACGCTCATCCGACGCCACCTCCCGTTTCGGCGCCGGCGCTCATCCGACCACCTCCGAAAGCGCCTCGACGGCGGCGTCGGCGTGGGCCTCCTCGATCGTCAGCGGCGGGAGCAGGCGCACGACGGTCCGGCCCGCCGGGAGAACCAGCACGTCCTCCCCGATCGCCAGGTCGCGGGCCACGCGGTTGGCCCCCCGCTTCAGTTCGATCCCGAGCAACAGTCCCTCGCCGCGAACCTCCCGGATGTCGTCGCCGATCGCCGCCTCGATTTCCCCGGTGAGGTACGCCCCCATCTCGGCGGCGCGGGCGGGCAGATCACGGGTGACGATGTTCGACACCGTCGCGTCGACCGCGGCGGCGACGGCCGGGCCGCCCGAGAACGTGGAGTTGTGTGACCCCGAATCCTCCGCGATCCAGTCGGCACACAGCGCCGCGCCGATCGGCAGACCGTTGCCCAGCCCCTTCGCCGTCGTCACGACGTCCGGGACGGCGTTGGAGTGGCCGACCGCCCAGAACTCCCCCGTCCGGCCGTTGCCGGCCTGGACCTCGTCGACGATCATCGCCGCACCGGCCCGACCGGTGATACCCCGGACCGCCTCGAGGTACCCCTCCGGGGGCAGGTTGATGCCGCCCTCGCCCTGGATGGGTTCGACGATGACGGCGGCGGTGTCCGAATCGACCGCCTCGTCCATCGCCCCCTCGTCGCCGTAGGGGACAAAGTCGACGTCGCCGATCAGCGGCTCGAAGGGCTCGCGGTACTTCTTCGGCCAGGTGGTCGCGAGCGCGCCCATCGTGCGGCCGTGAAAGCCCTGCATCGTGGCGACGATCTTCGAGTCGCCGGTCGCGCTCCGGGCGAACTTCAGCGCCGCCTCGTTGGCCTCGGTGCCGGAGTTACAGAACCAGACGTTCTCCAGGCGGCCGGGGGCGGTCGCCGCGAGCGCCGCGTAGGCGCGTTCGCGGGCCTTCACCGGAAACGACGCCTGGACGAAGGTGAGTTTCTCCAGCTGTTCGGTCACGGCTTCGGTGACGGCGGGGTGACAGTGGCCCAGCGGCGTGCAGGCGTAGGACGCGCCGAAGTCCAGATACTCGGTGCCGTCCTCGCCGTACAGGTACGGGCCCTCCCCGCGCTCGAAGGGGATCGGCTTCTCGGAGTGGATGAAGTTGTGCTCGCTCATATCAGACGTTCTCGTCGGTCGCCGCGTCGTCCTCGATCGCTCCCGGAAGGACGTGCGTTCCGCCGCCCGCGATCGCGGCGCTGACGGGGGCGTCGGCGTTCGCGTCGGCGACGACCACCCCGGCCGCGCCGCCCTCGAGAGCCTCGGTTGCGGCCATGACCTTCCGGCGCATGAACCCCTCGGCTGCCGCCTCCAGGTCGGCCATCCCCGCCGGCGTCTCGACGCGCTCGATCAGCGTGGCGGGGTCGTCGGGGTCGGCGTAGACCCCGGCGACGTCGGTCAGCAGGACGAGGCGCGCACCGAGGGCGGCGGCGATCGCCGCGGCCGAGCGGTCGGCGTCGGTGTTGACCGGCGTGATCGTGCCGTCGTCCGCGCCGGCCATCGGCGGGCCGGCGACCGGGACCCGCCCCGCCTCCAGGAGCGTCCGGAGTAGTTCCCCGTCGACGTGCTCGATCGTCCCGGAGTGGTCGCCCCGGCGGATCTTGCGCTTGCCGTCCTCCAGGACCCGCACTGCGGACTTCCGGGGGCCGTGGAGGAGCGTCCCGTCGACGCCCGAGAGGCCGACCGCGTCGACGCCCATGGCCTGGAGGCCGGCGACGAGATCGGTCCTGATGGCGCCCATCGCCATCGTGAACGCCTCCATCGTCTCGGCGTCGGTGAACCGGCCGACGACGCCGCCGGGCGTCTCGACGTACTCGGGCTCGATGCCCAGGCGTTCGAGGGTCTCGTCGACCTTCGTCGAGCCGCCGTGGACGAGAACGACGTCCGCGCCGGCATCGCGGACGTCCGCGACGTCCGCGAAGGCGTCCTCGGGGTCGACCGCGCGGGCGCCGCCGATCTTGACGACGGTCGTCGCGGCGTCGTGGGTCGGGACCGTCATGGCGGTGTTAGGGGGCGCCGACGGGATGTAACCCACGATGGTCGAGCCCCGCGGTCTCCTCGAGCCCGAGCGCGACGTTCGCGGCGTGGACCGCCTGGCCCGCCGAACCTTTCATCATGTTGTCGATCGCCGAAAACAGAACGAGCCGGTCGTTCTTCGGGTCTAGCTCGAACCCGATCTCGACGTCGTTCGTCCCTGCGACGGATTTAGGCTCGGGGTAGCGGTACACGCCGGAGCCGCCGGCGACGAACTCGACGAACGGCTCGTCGGCGTAGGCACCCCTGAGCGCCGTCCAGACGTCGCCCTTCCCGGGGAGGTCCTCACACAGCAGGTGACAGGTCGCGGACGCCCCCCGGATCATGTCCACCGCGTGGACGGTGAAGTTCACGCCCGTCCCGAGAAACGCCTCGATCTCGGCCTCGTGGCGGTGGCCGGTCGGCGCGTAGGGCCGCACCACGCCCGAGCGCTCCGGATGGGAGGAGGCCGCGCCCCCGCCGGCACCACCCTCCGAGGAACCGACCTTCACGTCGATCACGGCGTCCGCGGCGTCGTCGACGACGCCCGCCTCGTACAGCGGGTGGAGCGCGAGCAGGGTCGCGGTCGCGTTACACCCCCCGGAGGCGATCAGATCGGCTCCGGGGAGTTCCTCGCGGGTGAGTTCCACGAGGCCGTAGACGGATTCCTCGAGCAGTTCGGGACGGTCGTGGCCGTCGTAGTACTCGTCGTAGGCTGTGGGGTCCGACAGGCGGAAGTCGGCGCTCAGGTCCACGACGACGTCGGCGGCGTCGCGGAACTCGTCGATCCGCCCCATCGAGACGCCGTGTGGCGTCGCGGCAAAGAGGACGTCCACCGAATCCAGCTCCCCGGGATCGGAGAACCGCAGGTCGAGATCCCGGAGGTTCGGGTGGACGGTGCCGACCGAGCGCCCGGCGTAGGACCGACTGGTGGCCTGCGTGATCCCGAAGGTGGGGTGGTCGGCGAGCAGGCGCAGGAGTTCGCCGCCGGTGAAGCCGCTCCCCCCGACGACGGAGGCGGCGAGGCTCACGGCGACACCTCCCCGGCGGTCGGCATCACGCCGACACCTCCACGGTCTCCGCGGCCTTCCCCTCGATCCAGTCGACGACGCGGGCGGGGACGTCCACGCCGGTGGCGTCGTTGAGCGCCTTGAACTCGACGGTGTGGTTCACCTCGTGGACGGTGTACCCCTCCGGCTCGCCGTCGCCGTTGACGCCCGTCTCCATCAGGTCCACGCCGAGGAGTCCGCCGGCGACGGCGTCGCTCGCCCGGCCGACGAGGTCCCGCACCTCCGCATCGAGTTCGAAGGCGGCGGTCTCGGCGCCGCGGGCGGCGTTGGTGAGCCAGTGGTCGGAGCTTCTGGCCATCGCGGCGATGGGCTCGCCGTCGGCGGCCACGACCCGGAGGTCGCGGCCGGGCTTCTCGACGAACTCCTGGATGTAGAACACCTTGTGCTCGTAGTGTCCCAGTTGCTCCTTGTGCTCGAGGATCGCCTCGGCGGCGTTCCGCGAGTCGATCTTCGCCATGAGCTGGCCCCAGGAGCCGATCACGGGCTTGAGCACGCAGGGGTAGCCAAAGTCCTCGATCGTCTCGAGGGCGCTGTCCTTCGTGAACGCCACCTCGGTGTTGGGGGTGGGGACGCCCGCGCGCTGGAGCGCCAGGCTGTTTTTCACCTTGTCCGCACACAGCTCGGCGGTCTCCGCGGAGTTGATCACCGGGATGCCGTAGGCGTCGAGGAACTGCGTGATGTACAGTCCCCGGGAGGTCGCGAGACACCGGTCGAGGACGACGTCGACGCCCTCGAACACCTCCGGGGGCTCCCGGATGTTGAACCCCTCCCGGCGGACGTCGATCTTGGTCGTCTCGTGGCCCCGACCGCGCAGCTCCTGGAGGAGGAGCTTCTCGTCCTTGCGGATCCGGGAGTACAGCATGCCGACGTTCACGCGTCGTCACCTCGGGAGAGCGCGCGGGCGGGACGGGGGTTCGCGGCGACCGTGCCGGGCGCCGTTCCGTCCCGGGTCGCCGCCTCGGCCGGGGTTTCGGCCTGCCCCACGGTCACTCCCCCCAGTCCTCTTCCAGCTCGGGGGCTGGCTCGAGGACCGGCGGGGAGGTGTCGATGACTTCCAGCTCCGTGCCACAGGTCGTGCAGTCGACGATCTCTCCGATCTCGGCGTCGCCGGGCAGGGCCACCTCGGCCCCACACTCGACGCATTCTGCCGTGTCTGCCATGCGTATCCATTCGTAATCCCCTCGTGGGTATAAAATTTCCTAACTGGACTGACAAGAATTCGGCGCACGCCCGGCTGCCGGCGGCGGATTCCGGGCGGACGTCGGGTCGGTTCGGCGGTCGAATCATGTGCGCGCGCTCACCTCCCGGTCGAGTTCCGCCGCGGCCTCGGCCAGGGCCTCGCGGGCCGCGTCGACCGCGTCCCGGTCCGCCGCGAGCGCCTCCCACGCACGCTCGATCGCCCCCTCGGTCGCGTCGGGGGCAGGTCCACCGGGGGAGTCCCGCATCGCGACGCTCTCGGCGGGGTCCAGCGCTCGCTCGACGGCCTCGCGCTCGACGACGGCGTCGAGTGGCTCGCCGAGCACCTCGCGGGCGGCCCGGTCGAGAGCCGCGTAGTCCGCATCCCCGGCAGCGGCGGCCGCGACGAGTTCGTGGGCCGTCCGGAACGGGACCCCTTGCATCGCGAGCAGGTCGGCGACGCCGGTGGCCGTCGCGAATCCCTCGCCGGCGTCGGCCGCGAGCGCCTCCGTGTCCCAGGTCGCGGTGGCGACCGCGCCCGCGGCGACCTCGGTGGCCTCGGTCACGGCGTCGATCGACTCCCAGACGTGCGGGCCGGCGCGTTGCAGGTCCCGGTTGTACGCCCGCGGGAGCCCCTTCAGCGTCGTGAAGATGCCCGTCAACCCCGCCAGCGCGTCGCCGGCGCTCGCACGAACGAGTTCCAGCGTGTCGGGGTTCTTCTTCTGGGGCATGATCGAGGACGTCGAGGCGTAGTCATCAGCGAGGTCCAGGTAGCCGCGGTTGGCAAACAGGATGCCGTCCTCGGCGACCCCGGAGAGGGTCGCGGCGAGCGCTGCGAGCGCGCCCGCGGTCTCGATCAGGAAGTCCCGGCCGGCGGCGGCGTCGGCGCTGTTCTCGACGACGGCGGAAAAGCCGAGTAGCTCCGCGGTGCGCTCCCGGTCGACCGGGAAGGAGACGCCCGCGAACGCCCCCGCACCCAGCGGGGAGCGGTTCACCCGGTCGTAGCAGTCCAGCAGGCGCTCGACGTCCCGGGAGAGCGCCGACTCGTAGGAGGCGAGCCAGTGGGCGACCGTCGTCGGCTGGGCGGGCTGGAGGTGGGTGTACCCCGGCATCACCGTGTCGACGTGTTCGTCCGCGGCCGCGATCAGCACCTCGCGGAAGGCGTCGACAGTCTCCGCCAGGGAAAGCAGATCCGCCCGCAGCCGGTACCGGATGCAGGCCGCCACCTCGTCGTTGCGCGAGCGGGCGGTGTGCATCTTCCCGCCGTCGGGGCCGACCCCCTCGACGATCACCGCCCCGTCGCGCTCGATCCCGCCGATCACGGCGGACTCGATGGCCTCGTGGACGTCCTCGCCGGGCGGCAGGGCGCCGTGGCCCGCGTTCTCGATGCCGTCCAGCGCCGCGAGGATCGCGCCGGCCGCGTCGGCGTCGACGATCCCCTGCTCCTCGAGCATCACCACGTGGGCGCGGTCGACCGCGAGGTCGGCCGCGAAGATGCGCTCGTCGGCCGAAAGCGAGGAGAGAAACTCCCGGGCGGGGCCGCCGCTGAAGCGGTCGCCCCGCACCACGGCGTCGGATTCCTCCCCGGGCATGCTCACTCGGATTCCGGGCTGATCTCCGGGGGCTCGCGGTCCACGCCGTCGCGGACGGCGTTCGCCAGCCGCTCCTGGAAGCCGTGGTACTTCGCGACGCCGGTGGCGTCGGCCTGCTCGATGCTTTCGGTCACGTGCTCGGTGTTGAACGATGCGGCGTCCTCCGAGTAGACGGCGTACTCCGACTCGCGGCCGACCGGGCGGGCCTGGCCGCCCTGGAGTTTGACGACCACGGATCCAGTGACGCGCTCCTGGGTCCGCTCGATGAACCCCTCCAGCGCGTCCGTCAGCGGCACGTCGACTAACCCCTGATAGGCCTTTTCGGACCACTCCTGCTCGATCGACCGCTTGAACGACCGCTCCTCCTTCGTGAGGACGAGCTGTTCGAGCCCCTCGTGGGCCGTGATGAGCACCGTCGCGGCGGGGTGTTCGTAGTTTTCCCGCACCTTCAGCCCGAGCATACGGTCCTCCAGCATGTCGGTGCGGCCGACGCCGTACGAACCGGCGAGGTCGTTGAGATACTCGGTGAGGTAGACCGGCGCGAGACGCTCGCCGTCGACCGCGACTGGTCTCCCGTCCTCGAACTCGACCTCGACGAGGGCGGTGTCGTCGCCCGGCGCGTCGGTCCAGTCGTAGATCTCCTCGCCGGGGACGTGGTCGCCGGCGTCGAGGTCGTCGGCCTCTACCGAGCGGCTCCAGAGGTTCGTGTCGACGCTCCACTTGCCGCCGCCGCCGCCCTCGACGGGCAGATCGCGCTTTTCGGCGTACTCCTGTTCCCACTGGCGGGTGAGTCCCATCTCCCGGACCGGCGCGATGACGTCGAGGTCGGAGCCCCGCCACACCGCCTCGAAACGCAACTGGTCGTTGCCCTTGCCCGTGCAACCGTGTGCGAGGGCGTCACAGTCGTTTTCGAGCGCCACGTCGAGGATCGCCCCCGCGATCACGGGGCGGGCCAGCGCCGTCCCCAGGGGGTAGCCCTGGTAGGAGGCGTTTGCCCGCACCGCGTCGAAACACAGTTCGGCGAACTCGTCGGTGGCGTCGACCACGTGGTGCT
>CAYSJP010000086.1:0-8556 GCA_964431395.1 uncultured Halobacteriales archaeon | reverse complement strand
ACCGCGGGACGCCCAGCGCGGAGGCCATGCGGTCGATCTCCGAGAGGGCGAACTGGAGGTTGCGTTCGCCGGCGTCCTTGGTGCGGATGCGCTCCTGCCACTTCCGCAACCGGTGCATCTGGGACCGCTTCTTCGAGGAGATCGACCGCCCGTAGGCGTCCTTGTCCTTCCAGTCGATGGTCGTCGTCAACCCCTTGTCGTGCATCGTCTGGGTCGTCGGCGCCCCCACCCTGGATTTTTCCTGGCGCTCCTGGTGGTTGAACGCGCGCCACTCCGGCCCGGGATCGATCTGTTCTTCCTCCACCACGAGTCCACAGTCATCACAGACAAGCTCGGATCGATCGGAACTCTTGACCAGCGTATCGGAGCCACACTCGGGACACGCGCGTACCCCCTCCGACTCGTCGCTCGCTTCCTCCTGCTCGCGCTCCCGCTGGCGGGTAGACCTTGTCATCGCACTTATATGGTAGCATTTTCCTGGAACTTAAATCCTTCGCAGGGTTTAGGTCAGATCACCGTCTCCCCGGACAGAACCGCAGGACTAAGCCGGGATCGCGTGTCTGACACGCGTCATCGAGGGGCGCACGAGGCGAAAATATTTAACGTGGCTTTCACGAAAGGTACCCGATGCCGGTCGTCGAGTGTGACGTCGAGAGAGCCCGCGAGACGCTCGAAGCCGCCGGCGTGTCGGTCGAGCCGGGCAACACGGACCACGAGCGCTGGCGGGCGAGCCTGGAAGGCGCGACCGCCGTCGCCTACGACGGGAAGCTCGTGATCCAGGGGTCGAACCCGCAGGTGATCGAGTCGCTGCTCCGTGACGGTGGCGGGCGGGTCCACCTGTACTTCGACGGGGCGTGCCGCGGCAACCCGGGCCCGGCGGCGATCGGGTGGGTCCTCGTCTCCGGCGACGGCATCGTCGCCGAGGCGAGCGAGCGGATCGGCCGGGCGACGAACAACCGCGCGGAGTACGACGCGCTGATCGCCGGCCTCGAAGCCGCCGCCGACTACGGTTTCGACGTGCTCGAGGTTCGGGGTGACTCCGAGCTGATAGTCAAGCAGGTTCGCGGGGAGTACGACGCCAACGACCCCGACCTCCGGGAGCGACGCGTCCGCGTGCGTGAACTGCTCTCGGGGTTCGATTCGTGGTCGATCGAACACGTACCGCGGGAGATAAATTCCCGCGCCGACGAACTCGCGAGCGACGCACTCGATGGCTGACGACACGACCTCGAATCCCGATCCCGGTGGCGGCGTCGCCGAAGACGACGTCGGGGACGGCGAGGGGGAACTCCCCGAGGACACCATCGCGGAGGCCGAACGTCTCACCCGGCTCGCCCGCGAGGCAGTCGACGACGCCGAGGCCGACGCCTACCGAGCGGATCGCGAGGAGCGACTCGCCGAGCACGGCTTCACGGCCCGGGTCCGCGAGGAGGACGCGGGCGCGGTGCTCGTGTGCCACCCCGCGGAGTGGGTCGCGGACGGCACCGTCCGGGTCGAGCGGATCGAGGACACCGACCGCGCGATCGAGCGTCGCCTCTCCGGCCCCGGCGAGCCGGGGGAGTTCGAGGCGGTCGAGTCCCACAACCGCGAGGTCGTCAACAAAATCGAGGCGCGGGCGGGTGCGCTACACGCCGAGAACGCCACCGCTTTCGCCGACTTCATGAGCAACCACTACGTCCGCCGCGTCGAGACGGCGACCGGCGAGGAGATCCGGGAGTTCCTCGAGTGGTACTTCCCGCGCAACGCCTTCCCGAGCGAGCCACAGCGCGAGGCCGTCGAGGAATCGCTCCGGATCGTCTTCGCGGTGGCGGACCGGGAGACACCACAGCCACTCCGGGAGTAGCCGTGCTCCCACGTCCCGGGCAGCGGAGTCACCTCCGGGACGACGCAGTCACCCGATCTCGAGGTCGCCGCCCTCGTCGCCGTCCTCGTCCCACTCGAGTTCGAACTCCACGCTCAGTTCGCCGGCGGCTTCGGCCGGCCCCTCGCGCTCCGCCTTCACCTCGAAGGTCGGCCGGGACGGCGGGTCCATGGTCACCGACTGGTCGCCATCGCTGAGGCTGAGTTCGTCACCGGCCTCGAGCGTGTCGGCGACGCGCCGGAGGTACACCGCGATCTCCTCGCGGCTCCGGGGGCTCTCGGATTCGAACAGCACTTTCTCGGGCATGGTTCCCCTACGTGGCGACGGCTCATAACGGTTCGACCTTCTCCGCGTGAACGCGGAGGAATCACCCGGCGTCCGCACACCGGTGACGGAGATGATAACGCATTTCTCCCCGTCGCTCGCACGGCCCCACATGGTGAACCTCTGGGAAGAACTAGAGACCGGACCGAACCCGCCCGAAGAGATCTACGCCGTCGTCGAGTGTCTGAAGGGCGAGCGCAACAAGTACGAGTACGACAAGGACGTCCCCGGCGTGGTGCTGGACCGGGTGCTGCACTCGAACGTCCACTACCCCTCCGACTACGGATTCATCCCCCAGTCGTACTACGACGACGAGGATCCCTTCGACGTGCTCGTGCTCGTGGAGGATCAAACGTTCCCCGGTTGCGTGATCGAGGCCCGCCCCGTCGCGCTCATGGGGATGGACGACGACGGCGAACAGGACGACAAGGTGATCGCCGTCCCCACCGAGGACCCCCGGTACGACCACATCGAGGACCTCACCGACGTCCCCCAGCAGACCCTCGACGAGATCGAGGAGTTCTTCGCGACCTACAAGAACTTAGAGGAGGGCAAGGAGGTCGAGACGCTGGGCTGGGAGGATCGCGAGGCCGCCTACGCCGCCATCGAGCACGCCCAGGACCTCTATCAGGAGCATTTCGGTTAGTTCTCGCACCCGGACGCACCCCATCCACCGCCTCCGGACGCGTCATACGTCGGGCGCATCACCCCGACGCCCCTGATGCGTTATGCACATGGGTAATCTTTTGCGTGTCGAGGGCCTACTATTTACTGTCATGGCCGCCACTTCCGCCCGGATCGGCATCGACCACGCGACCGTGGTTCCCGCGAACTACGAGCCCCCGGAGTCGGGCGACGCAGACGTGGACGAAGAAACCGACGCCTGACCGATCGGTGGCGGGTCCCTGCCGCCGTGGATCGCCACGGGGCACCTCTCCAGTCCGCCGTCGACCGGGAAGGCCGGCTTCATAATGACTCGTGTAGCGTTTTACCGCTCCGACCGCCCGCGTCGGGCGGTCGATACGGTAATTGCCTACACTATTCATTATCAGGATACCCTCGACGGTCGTCCGAGCGGGATTAGATTGAAGTCCTCCCCGGCACATGTTGCCGGGAGGTGGGTACCGTGGCAACGGAACTCCCGACCGCCCGGCCGGACACCGCGGAGCGGCCCGGACGGCTCCTCGACGCCCGCAAGCGCCGCCTCCTGATCGGCCTGGCCGCGCTCCTCTGTCTCGGGACCTATTTCGACGCCGCACAGTTCCTCACGCTGGATACGATGTCGCGGATCCTGCGGGCGGCAGCGCCGGTCACGTTCATCGGGTACGGCGTGGCCCTGCTGATGACCGCCGGCGAGTTCGACCTCTCGGTCGGGTCCATGTACGGCCTGGCGGCCGCGATGGCCGCGGTCATGATAAGTCACACCCTCGGGCCTAGTATCAACGTCCCCTTCACCGTGTTCATGATTCTCGGGTTCGCGTTCGTGTTGGGGGTCTCACAGGGGCTCCTCGTGACGAAGCTCGGGCTCCCTTCACTCATCGTCACGATCGGGACCCTGACCGTGTTCCGGGGCTTCCAACGCATCTTCCTCACCGGGACGAACCTGCTGTGGGACGAGCGCGGGCTGACGTGGCTCGGCGGGGAGGTCCCGCTCGGATCGATGCCGTTCCTCCCGGCGGAGTACGAACTGGAGTACGCGCTCCCGTTCATCCACGACAGCACACAGACCTGGAGCGGGTTCTCGATCCAGATCGTCTGGATGCTGCTCTTTCTCTGGCTGTTTCACTACCTCTTGTTTTACACGCGGTTCGGACACCACGTCCGGGCGACCGGCGACAACGTCGAGTCGGTCGGGACGACCAGTATCGATCCGGAGATGGTCAAGCTCGCGGCGTTCGGCATCGCCGCGCTGATGGCTGCCTTCGCGGGCCTCGCGAACCTCGGTCGGGTGGGTTCCGTCACGCCGAGCACCGGGAGCGGGCTGGAGCTGACCGTCATCCCCGCGGTCGTGCTCGGCGGGACGAAACTCACCGGCGGCAGGGGATCCATGCTCGGGGTCCTGCTCGGCGCGCTGGTCCTGTCGACTGCCAATACAGTCCTGTTCCTCGCCGGGCTCGGCGTCAGCGGCTGGCAGGGCATCATCACGGGTGGATTCCTCATTGCAGCGATCGTCCTCGATAGGCTGGCGCGTCGCCACGGGGGTTCGCTCCCGACGCTCCTCCGGCGTGAGTACGTCGCTCCGCTCGGGCCGCTCCTGGCCACACCCGGGGAGTTCTTCCGGACCGACGCAGCCCGAAAGACGAGCGACGCGATGGTCGGATTCCTCCTGGGGTCGATCGCGGTCGCGGCCCTCCTGACGAACCTCCTGGCCTGGGTTCTCGGCCGGGACACCGCGGCGTCGGCCCTCGGGATCGACGCCCGCTCCGAGTTCATGCTCGTCCTCGAGGGCGGGTGGCCAGTGACGGTCGCCCAGTTGTACCTGTTCGTGGCCGCCGTGACACTCCTGGCTGTCGCCGCCATCACCGCCACGACCCGGGCGCTCGGCACCCGGGGTGACTTCGAGGACACCCTCGCAACCGTCTGTTACGGCATGGCGGCGGCCCCGCTCCTCGCGATCGGCACCGTCGTCGTCGGGTTCGACCTCTGGGTTCTCGGGGGGGTGCTGGTCACGGTGCTTCTCGTGGTGCTCCCGGTGTTTCTCCTGTTCACCCGAACGATGCACGCCGGAGTGCGCGAGAGACACCACCTGTCCCGCGGGTGGGCAGGGGTCGTCGTCGCGGCGGTCTGGGTCGCCTGGCTCGCAGTCGCCGGGTTCGTGGCGTGGGGGCTGGGCTGATAATGACTAGTGTAGGCAATCACCGTATCGACCGCCCGACGCGGGCGGTCGGAGCGGTAAAACGCTACACGAGTCATTATGATCCGTCCGGGTCTTTCGATCGTCCCTGGCAACCCACGTCCGCGACCGCCGTCGTCGACGACGGCGAGTTCCGCCCCGAATCTCAAGGCACTTGTACGTCTCGGGAAAAAGGGGGCCCATGGGACTGTTCGACCGGCTACGCGGCGACGACGCGCCGCGCGTCGCCTTCATCGGTATCGACGGAGTGCCCCACTCGCTCATCGAGGACCACCCCGACGTGTTCCCGAACCTCACCGCGCTCGGCCAGCAGGGATCGGCGGGCGCCATCGACAGCATCGTCCCCCCCGAATCCAGCGCCTGCTGGCCCTCGCTCACCTCGGGCAAGAACCCCGGCGCGACCGGCGTGTACGGCTTCCAGGACCGCGAGGTGGGCAGTTACGAGACGTACGTCCCGATGGGACGGGACGTCCAGACCGACCGCCTCTGGGACCGCGTCCACGACGAGGGCCGGGAGGCGACGGTGATGAACGTCGTCGTCACGTTCCCGCCCCAGCGCAACGTCCAGCGCATGGTGTCTGGCTTTCTCTCGCCGGGCGTCGAGAAGTCCGCGACCCCCGAGGAGTTCCGGGACTCCCTCGAGTCGGTCGGCTACCGCATCGACGTCGACGCGAGTCTCGGCCACGAGGACCGGACGGCGTTCGTCGAGGACGCCCACGAGACCCTGGACGCCCGCCAGCGCGCCTTCGAGCAGTACGTCGAGGCCGACGACTGGGACCTGTTTTTCGGCGTGTTCATGGCCACCGACCGGGTGAACCACTTCCTCTTTCGGGATTACGAGGAGGGCGGCGAGTACGAGTCGGAGTTCCTCGAGTTCTACCGCAAGGTCGACGAGTACGTCGGCGAGATCCGCGCGGCGCTTTCCGACGACGTCACCCTGGTGGTCGCCTCCGACCACGGGTTCACCTCGATCGACCACGAGTTCTACGCCAACGAGTGGTTGCACCGGGAGGGGTGGCTCTCCTACGAGGACGACGACCACGACTCCCTCGGGGACATCGCTTCCGAGACGACGGCGTACTCGCTCATCCCCGGGCGCTTCTACCTCAACCTGGAGGGCCGCGAACCCCGCGGGAGCGTCCCCGAGGCGGAGTACGAAGAGCGCCGCGAGGAACTCGCGGGGATGATCCGGAATCTGGAGGGACCGAACGGCGAGCAGGTCGTCGAACGCGTCGTCCCCAAGCATGAGGCCTTCGACGGCAACCACGACGACATCGCGCCCGACCTCGTCGCCATCCCCGAGCACGGCTTCGACTTCAAGGCCGGGTTCAAGGGCAAGGACGACGTCTTCGGCTCCACCGCGCGCAACGGCATGCACTCCTTCGACAACGCCACGCTGTTCGTCGACGACCCCGACGTCGAGATCGACGACGTCGACCTGTTCGACATCGCGCCGACGATCCTCGATCTGATGGAGATCGACTACGACGCCGCGGAGTTCGACGGCCGGAGTCTGGTGTAGCGGTCGCGGTGTCGGCGGCCGGAGTCCGGTGACCGGTCGCGGCGATCGGGTTTCCCGGCGCACGCTAGCGAACGATGGTGTACGTTCGGTCGATTCCGGTAAGGTTTAACGCTCCCTGCCACTATGCTCACCAACGAATGGTACAGCAGCGACGACTGGCGTACTCGCGCGGGACGCCGGGTGTCGAGGGGTGGGACGAGTGACGGACGCGTTCCTGGTCGCTGGCGTCCGCGTCACGCACGACCGCGCGGACGTCGCCGCGCTGGAGGCCGCGGCCTTCGAGGACTGGCGCGACCGGATCGACGAGCTGCTCGCCGCCGACGGCGTGGCCGAGGCGGCCGTCCTCCAGACCTGCAACCGCGTCGAGGAGTACGTCGTCGTCGACAACGCCGAGACGGGCCGGGCGGCGCTGTCCACGTTCCCCGGCCTCCGCGATGAGGCGGTCGTCGAGATGGACCACGGCGGGAGTCTGCAGCACCTCCTCAGGGTCGCCGCGGGACTCGACTCCCAGGTGCTCGGCGAGGACCAGATCCTCGGGCAGGTCCGGGAGGCGTACACCGAGGCCGACGAGCGCGGGGCGCTGGGAGAGGTCCTCGAACCCGCCTTCCTGAAGGCGATCCACGTCGGCGAGCGCGCCCGGACCGAGACGGCGATCAACGAGGGGATCGTCTCGCTGGGCAGCGCCGCGATCGACCTCGCGGCGGCGGAAGCCAGTCTCGACGGCGCGACCGTCGCCGTGATCGGCGCCGGCGAGATGGCCCGGACGGTCGCGAAATCCCTCCCCGATCGGGTCGCCGAGGTCCGGGTGCTGAACCGCTCGCCCGAGCGCGCCGAGCGCCTCGGCGCCGACGTCCACCCACCGATGTCGTGTGACGGCCTCGACACCCTGTCGACCCACCTGGAGGACGCCGACGTCGCGTTCTCCGCGACCGCGAGCAGCGAGCCGGTCGTCGACGCGGACACGGTCGCCGGCGCCGGCGAGACGTTGTTCGTCGACCTCGCCCAGCCACGCGATGTAGCCGACGACGCGGCCGATCAGGTCACCGTCCGCGACCTAGACAGCCTGCAAAGCGTCACCGAAACCACCCACGAGGAGCGCCGCGAGGCCGCCCGCGAGGTCGAGGCGATCGTCGACGAGGAGTTCGACCTCCTCCTGGACCAGTACAAGCGCAAGCGAGCCGACGCCGTCATCTCGGGAATGTACCGCGGCGCCGAGCGCATCAAGACGGCCGAACTGAACCGGGCGCTCGACCGCCTGGACCTCGACCCCGAGGACGAGGAGGTGGTCGAGTCACTCGCGGATTCGCTGGTCTCCCAGATCCTCGCGGTCCCCACGAAGAGCCTGCGCGACGCCGCCGGCGAGGACGACTGGGAGACCATCACCACCGCGATCGACCTGTTCGACCCCACCGGCGGCGCCGAAACCGAGGCGCTGTTCGAGGCCGGAAGCGACGACGCCGACGCCCCCGAGGGCGCACCCGCCGACGCGAGCGAGGAGTAACGCCGTCCTCCCTTTCTTCGCGCGCTGCTGGCACGGCGTGTCTCGCCAGGCATATGCCGGACCGACTCGAAGCCGGCGGCATGAACCACGACCGGTCGCGCGAGCTGTACGACCGCGCCCTCTCGGTGCTCCCGGGCGGGGTCAACTCCTCGGTCCGGGCCGTCCAGCCATACCCCGCCTTCGTCGAGCGCGGCGACGGCGGCCACGTCATCGACGCCGACGGCAACCGGTATCTCGACTTCGTGATGGGCTACGGCCCGCTCCTCCTGGGCCACGACCTCCCCGAGCCGGTTCGAGCCCGGATCCAGTCGACGCTCTCGGAGGGTCCGATGTACGGCGCCCCCACCGAGGTCGAGGTCGAACTCGCCGAGTTCGTGACCCGCCACGTCCCCTCGGTGGAGATGCTGCGGTTCGTCAACTCCGGCACCGAGGCCACGGTGTCGGCGGTCCGGCTGGCGCGGGGCTACACCGGCCGCGAGAAGATCGTCGTCATG
>CAYSJP010000085.1:3035-8683 GCA_964431395.1 uncultured Halobacteriales archaeon | reverse complement strand
TCGACGCGCTCGACGGTGTCGGCGTCCTCCGGCGTCAGATCCTCCCGGACGGAGAGAAAGCGGGGAAACCGGAGCGCGTACCCCGAGGCGTACGTCGGCGAGGGCTGGATCTCCTCGTAGCCCACCTCGAACACGACCGCGGGGGCGATGTCGACCTCGGTGCCCGACTCCGCCCGGACGTGGGGGTCGAGCAGGTCGGTGAGGTCTTCCAGCTCCTCGTCGGTGATCCCGGTGGCCACGTTCCCGATGGTCTCGAAGCCGCCGTCCTCGGCCCGGGCCGACAGCTCGAAGGTGCCGAGCAGCGTGGCCCGCCGGCCCTCGCCCCACTCCGCGCCGGTGACGACCAGATCCAGCGTCTCCACGTCGGGCTTTCGCTTCAGCCAGTTTTTGCCCCTCCGTCCCGGCGAGTACGTCGATTCCGGGTTCTTGAGCATGAGGCCCTCGTGGCCCGCCTCCAGGGCCTCCGTCTCGATTTCCTCGATCGCGTCGGGGGCGGACTCCAGCCACAGCGTCGACACGCCGGACTCGAGCAGTTCCTCAAGACGGTCGTGGCGCTCGATCAGGGGCCGATCGAGCAGGTCCTCGCCGCCGGCGTGCAGGCAATCGAAGAAGTGACCCTCGAGGGTGACCTCCTCGCGGGCACGCTCGACGTCGTGTTTGCGCCGGAACCGCCGGAGCACCTCCTGGAAGGGCTGGGGCTCGCCGTCCTCGACGGCGACCACCTCACCATCGAGGATGGCGGGTTCCGCGAGGTGGGCCTCCAGGGTCTCGACGATCTCCGGGAGGGGGGCGGTCACCTCCTCCATGTTGCGCGAGAAGAGCCACACGGTCTCGCCGTCGTAGTGGGCCTGGACGCGCGCACCGTCGTACTTCATCTCCACGCCGGCCTCACCCCACTCCTCGACCGCATCCGTCACGGTCCCGGTCTGGGCGAGCATCGACTGGACGGGGCGGCCGATCGCCAGGCTGACCGACTCGAGCCCCTCGATCCCTTCCTCGCGGGCGATCCGGCCGACCTCGCCACAGTCGTTCGAGACCTGGAGCGCGCGCTCGACGGCCCCCTCGGACACCCCGAAGGCCTCGGCGACCGCGTCCCGCACCGTGCCCTCGCCGACGCCGATCCGCATCTCTCCCAGGACGAGCCGGGCGAGATAGCGTGCCTCGATCGGCGAACACCGGTTGAACAGGTCGAAGAGGAGCCGCACCTTGCGGTCCTCGCTCCCCTCGCCGGCTGCGTCCGCGAGACTGCGGAGCGTCTCGCCGACCTCCGCGACGGTCAGGTCCTCCGCTCCGGACCCGAACGACGCCAGCCCCCGCTGGCCGCCGAGGTCGTAGCTCGCGGCGACGGCGCCGATCTCGCCGCGGTCGGCGAGGCGCTCCTCGATGTCCGCCGCGGTCACGTTGGGCCCGGCCGCCCTGGCGATGGCGTCATGACAGAGCGAGGGGCCGATGTCGAGCGTCGTGGACTCCCAGGCGGGGAACACCCGCCCCTGGACGAACCGGGCGACGATCGGGAGGTCCTCTCCCGACTCCGCCAGGAGATCGGCGACGAGGTCGCGCGTCGCCAGGTCGGCGGGTTCGTCCTCGATCGCCTCGGCTCGCTCGGCGAAGGCGGCGAACTGCATCGGCCGATTCTACCCGCGGCCCGGATAAAAAGTCGCCGAACGGCGGCGAGCCCGCGAGGTCGACCCGCGGATTTCAAGAGGTTCCGGATGGAGCCTCCGGTATGGCCCGGTCGGAGGTCGCCGTGGCGACGGAGGCGATACTCGATGTCGACCCTCGGGAGTTCCAGGAACAGGTCCGTGCCGATGCAGCGACCCTCACGGAGGAACTCGACGCCGGAACGTTCGACAACCGCCAGGGGATCGTCGGCTTCGAGTACGAGTTCTACGCCGTCTCCGACCCGGAGACGAGCGGACGCGGGGTGGGCGGGGACGCGGAACTCGGCGCGCTGAGACGGGTTCCGCGGGGACTGCTCGAACTCATCGGCTTCGAGACGGAGCTCGGACTGCACAACGCGGAGATGTGCACCAGCCCGCAGCCGATGAACAGCCACGGGCTGGCCGCCCAGGAGGCGGAGGTCAAGGCACGCCTGAGGGCCGCGCTCGACACCACGCGCGCCGAGGGGATGCGCCTGGTGAGCGACGGGCTGTGGACGATCCCGCCGGCGGGCGAGACGGCCCGCAGGTACCTCACCGACAGCGTCGAGGACGGCGGCGTCACGGTCGCGACGAACATGAGTGCGGTCGCGCGCTACCACGCGATGGCGAACGCCGGTGCGCCCGCGGGGATGCGCATCGAGGCGCCCAACGTCACGCTCCAGGCCGACACGGTGATGCCCGAGAGCCTCATCACGTCGATCCAGCCCCACTACCAGGTGCCCTACGCCCGGGACATCGGCGAGTACTTCCGGTACGCGATCCGGATCGCCGCGCCGCTTCTGGCGCTGGGGGCGAACTCGCCGTTCTTTCCGCCGGACCTGTACGACGCCGACGCGACCGCGGAGGACGTGATCGCGGACGCCTGGATGTCCCACCGGATCAGCGTCTTCGAGACGGTGTTGAACGCCGAAGGGGTCCGGAAGGTGAAGTTCCCGAAGGACATCGACGACGTCGAGGACGTCATCGACGGGATCGCCGAGGACCGCGTGTTCGTCCCGATGCCGGTCGAGCGCGGCGACCGCTTCGACGACACGTTCGCCGCCTTTCGCACCAAACACGGGACGTACTGGCGGTGGGTGCGCCCCGTCTTCGGCGGCGCGACGCGCTCGGAGGCGAACGCCCGCATCGAGTTCCGCCCGATTCCCGGCCAGCCCACGGTGCGAGACGCGATCGCCTTCCAGGCCGCCTTCGCGGGGCTCGTCGAGGGGATGCACGCCCACGATCACCCGCTCGCCGATCTCGACTGGGGGGACGCCCGGTCGAACTTCTACGCGGCGATGCGCGATGGCCTGTCGGCCTCGCTGTCCTGGATCACGGCCGCGGGCAAACCGACGACCGACCCGGAGCGGATCTACGCGGACCTCCTCGACGCGGCTGAGACGGGCCTGGGGATGCGCGGCCTGGACGACGCCGAGGTCGATCGCTATCTCGACCCGCTGCGGGTTCGCGTCGACCGCGGCGTCACGCCGGCGCGCTGGAAACACCGCGGGGTCCGGCGTCGGGTCGAGAACGGCGACGGCCTGGCGGCGGCCATCCGCGGGACACAACAGGAGTACGTCAGGCGCCAGACGGAGACGCTCGTCGGCGGCTCGTTCGCGGACTGGCTGGCGAACTGACCCGTTGATCGCCCGGGTGAACGGGGTGACGGCGATCGGTTCGGATCGTTACCAATAAAAAACTCCCCCGTCAAGACGCCAGTATGGCCGAGAGCACTGGGAACCCCGGTAGCGAGGAGAACAGCACCCTCCTTGAGGACAGTTGGGTACGCGACGTGACGAAGATGGGCCTCCTGTGGCTGGTCGGGACGATCATCGCCATCCTGCTTCTCCTCCTCGTCGGACCGATGATTCTCTGAAGAAGAACGTCACGGGGAGGAATCGAATCCGTTGGCTGGCAGGGACCGGCCTACAGCACTTCGTCGAAGTCCTTGTGACCGTTGATGTCGACGCCTTCCTCGGTGATCTCGGCGAGAAAGACGCCGTCACCGGAGGCGGTGTCGCGATCGACCGCGCTCTTGACGGCGCGGGCCGCGACCGTCATTGCCTCCTCGTTCGAGAGGTCCTCCTCGTACTCGCTTTCCAGAACGCCGTAGGCCATCTGCATCCCGCTGCCCGTACAGGTGTAGTCGTCGCGCATGACGCCGCCGGCGGGGTCGAGGCTGTACACGTGCTCGCCCTCCTCGTCGACGCCGCCGAGGATGGGCGAGACCAGGAAGAAGGGACCACCGCGCAGGAAGTTGCCAGCCAGCGTCGCGAGCGCGCTGATGGAGATATCCCCGCCCCGGCGCGTCTCGTACAGGTTCGACTCCGCCCGAAGCGACCGGATGAACGACTGGGCGCCGCCGACGGAGCCGGCCATCGTGATCGCGGCTGTCGGGTGGATCTGCTCGACCTTCTGGACGTCCTTGTTCGAGATGAACCGGCCGCCCAGGCTGGCGCGCATGTCCGTCGCCATGACGACGCCCTCGGCGGTCGTCAGGCCGACCGTCGTCGTTCCGGTCTTGTTGACGCCCTCGAGATCGCCCTCGCTGAGGTCGTTTCGGGGCACGTCGCCGAGTTCCGGCGCGTACGGATCGCTCTCCGTCTCGAGGCTGTTCTGATACGGGTTCCCGGCTGGACCAGTGGATCGCATTACCGTAATCTGGGCCCCCAGCCCATAAAGACTCAGCGTTTCGGCAACCCGTGCGCGCCGGTCGAATCGGGCACGGCGATGGCGCGGTTCGGAGACACGCTGGCACCCAGTACACTCCGGTGTTGTGGATGGCGCGGCAGTTAGTGCGTGCGACACGCGCCCCCGCTCCTCGGGTGACAACGACCACAAAACGGGCCGAGCGTTCAGCCGGCGTTCGCGTACGCCTCGTCGAGTCGCTCCACGACCCTGTGGATCGGGAGGGTGATGCCGGCCCGTTGCAGGAGGAGGGCGACCGGTAGCAGGAGGATTCCGAGGGCGATGCTGAGCTGGTACAGCGCGTACAGCGCCGCGCGCTCCAGTGGTGGGATCATCGTAACGTGTCTGCCAGGGCTGTCCTTCTCGTATTTAAACGTTTCCCAACGATCGTCATGATAGATACGGGGATATTCGAGCGTACTACCCGACGCAGTCTTCCGATTTCCCGATCACGGGAGTATCATGCGACGCGTCGCCGGCGGACCCGGATCCGAACCGGTGACACCCCGTCGCTGACTCCGGTGTCATGGATAAGTTATGATGTACGTACGCGGTGGATCCGTGTCACGTCCGACACTGCGGGGGGTGGATCGGCGGGGGCGAGCAGGGGAGGCTATGGTGTGGCCGGGAGCCTGGCTACGCGGGACGGTCATACTGTTGGTTGTCACTCCACGAGTGCAGCCTCGAGAAGTTCCAGCGGGTGCCGGATGTCGTACCCGCTTCCGTGTTCCATCTGCATCGCGCAGGTCGGGCACTCGGTCATGCCGGTTTCGCCCTCCGCGTGCTCCATGTGCTCGAACATCTCCTCGCCGATCTTCATCGACTTCTCGTACTTCTCCTCCTTCCAGCCGTAGGTCCCCGAGATGCCCGAACAGGAGTCGCCGACGTCCTCGATGCCGACGCCGTCCAGATCACGGAACAGTTCCACGGCCTGCCGGTCGAGCCCCTGGTTGCGAGCGTGACAGGGGGCGTGGTACGCGAACTCGGAAGCGAGGTCGCCGTCGACCTCCGCGGCCTCGAGTTCGCCCCGGATGTCCTCGTGGATGCGGAGGTACTCGACCGACTCGAAGGTGTTGGCGGCGACCTCGTCGATGCCCTCGATGTCGAACAGTTCTGGGTACTCCTGGCGGAGCGCCATCGAACAGGAGGTACAGGAGGCGATTGCGTCGTACCCCTGCTCGACCAGATCGCCCATCGAGGAGATGTTCACCTCCGCGTGGCGGCGGGCGTCCGGGAGCATCCCGTTGGCGAACATCGGCGTGCCCGAGCACCTCTGCTCGGGAACGACCACCTCGTAGCCGAAGTGCTCGTACACCCGGA
>CAYSJP010000085.1:406-3025 GCA_964431395.1 uncultured Halobacteriales archaeon | reverse complement strand
ACCTCCGGGGTGTTGTAGTTGGCGTAACACCCATGGAAGTACGCGACCCGTTTGTCGGCGTCGGGGTCCTCTCCCCGGCGCTCGCGGGCTTCGCGGGCGCGCGCTTCGGAGGCGGCCGCGCCGCCCTCCGCCGCCCACCACTCCTTGAACGTCTCGGTGGCGAACGCGGGGAACTCCCGCTCGCTCGTGACCCCGAGGGTCTTCTCCATCGCCCACCGCGCGGGCCCGAAGTTCATCGCGACGTTCGCGATCCGGGGCACCTTGCTCGCCAGCCACGCCGAGGTGCGGTAGTTCGCGAGTATCCGGTTGCGCCAGTACGTGAGCGACGTCTTCGACATCTCCTCTTTGACGTACTCCGCACGCGAGGTGTTGTGCATCTGGGAGAGGGGCACTCCCGACGGGCAGGCGTTGTCACACCGCATACAGTTCGAGCACTCCATGATGGAGTCGTCGATCCCGTGATCCTCGTCGGACTGCTTGAGCCGCCGCTGTTCGGGGCCCTGGAACTTCGGTCCCGGAAAGTCGTCGTCGACCTCGGCCACCGGGCAGTTCGTGTCACACGTCGAGCACTTGTAACAGGAGTCCGACCCGGGACGCAGGTCGAAGTCCTCGCCCTCCTCGAACACGTTCGTGGGCTCGAACTCCTCGCCGGTGTTGGGCTCGACGGGGTCGAACTCCGGAGCGCCTCCGGAGTCGGCGTCACCGGCCTCCGGCCCCGGTGGTTCGGCGTCGCTCATGCTGCACCCCCCGCGTCCTGCACAGCCCCGCGCCCGGCCGCGTACCCGGTCGCGACCGAGACGCCGCTGCCGGACTTCTCGGCGGCGAAGTCGTACCCCCCGAGCACCGACCCCGCGGCCCGCAGGTTCTCGAACTCCACGGTGCCCTCCGGTCCCGTCGGGCGGAGGTAGTCGTCGGTCGGAACGCCAAAGCGGGCGAAGGGGTGATCGCCGAACGCTTCGCGGTCGAACCAGTCGTACCGGTCGTCGGGATGGGGGACGTGACAGTCGAAGATCGGCTCGTAGGCGCCCTCCCGGTTCGATTCGACGCCCTTGCCGACGAGGCCGCCGGTCGCGAGGACGTACTGGTCGGCGGCGTGGGGGATCTTCGCCCCGTTCTTCTCGACGAACACCCGCTCGATGCGGTCCTCACCATCGTGATCGACGACCGGGTTGCCGGTCTCGATGCCCGCGCCGGCGGCGTCGAGCGCGTCGAACAGGGCGTCCTCGAGCCGGATTCCCGGAAGCGACGGCGGTCCCATCGGCACCTCGAAGACGTCGGTCCCGAGTTTCCGGGCCAGGGCTTTCCGGACCCGCTCGGAGTGATCGAGCCCCAACACCGCGGGGAAACCGACGCGTTCGCCGACCTCGAGTTCCGGGTTGACCTCGGCCGCGAGGGCTTCCCGGACCGGACGGTCCCGGCCCCGGACGGTGACCTCGCCGTTCGCCTCCAGTAGCTTCGCGTACCGGGTCACCTTCGCGTCGGCGCGGAGGTCGCCCGGGAACGTGATGGTGATCCCGCGGGCCTCGAAGGGGACGCCGGCGGCGTTCAGGTGGGCGGCGGCGTGGGGCGCGTCCAGATCCACCAGCGACTCGAAACCCACGAGCAGGACGTCACGCTCGTCGCTGGCGACGCCGGCACTCGCGCCGACCGGGTACCGCGCGGTCGGCTTGACCGTCCCGCCGTGAGTCGGGAGAAGGGCGTTCGCGTCGGTGTGGCCCCCGCGGTACGCCGGCGCGGCGTCGTCGAACAGATCCATCGCCTCGCGGACGGTGGCGGTGCCGACAGTCCGGTAGGGGTGCTCCGCCGGGAGCTTCGGGATCGCCTCGTAGGGATCGACCAGCGGTCCCTCGCCCTCGGGCGTGTAACCCAGCACGTCGACGAGTCCGGAGGCGTTCCGGAGCGTGCTCTGCTTATAAGAGAGGAGACGGACGTCCGCCCCGGCGCGAGCCGCCGCCAGCGCGCTCGTGAGTCCGGCGAGGCCGCCGCCGATCACGAGCACCTCCGACTCAATCGCCATCGTTCACCCCGGTTGTGGGGTCCCCGCCACGGTGACCGCCGTCCGTCGCCACCCCGGACTCGGTCGCCCCTCCGGCTTCCCGTGGGCCGCCGTCGAAGGCGTCGAAGTCGATCGGCTCGCCGTTTGCCGGGTCGTGGTCGCGATTCTGGGTCGTCGCGTGCAGCGCGTAGTTCAGCATGGCCTGGGACAGCTGCTCGCCCCACAGGGCGTGGCGCTGGCCCTTCCAGCGCTCCTCGAGGAGTTCGTCCCAGGCCGCGCGCGTCGTCGACTCGTCGTACTCGGGGTGGAGTTCGCTGGCCATCCGGTGACAACAGAACCCTCCCTGGCAGTTGCCCATGGAGGCGCGGGTCCGGATGCGGACGGCGTTCAGGTCCGACCCCGATCCCTCGATGGCGTCCTGGATCTCGGCACGGGTGACTCCCTCACAGCCACAGACGGTGGGGTTGGGGTCGTCCGTCTTCAGTACGTCGTCGGCCCGGGAGCCGAGGCGCTCGACGCTCCTGCGGCCGATCGGCGAGCGCAGCCCGAACTCGTCCATGTAGTCCCGGAGGACCGAGAAGTCCTCGCTGCCCGGGAGGGGCACGTCCGCGGTGTGACAGTCA
>CAYSJP010000085.1:0-396 GCA_964431395.1 uncultured Halobacteriales archaeon | reverse complement strand
TAGGTGGTGAACTTCCCGCCGACGATGCTCGTCATCCCCCGGAGGTCGTCGCGTTCGTCGTGGTCGAGCAGAAAGTAGTCCCGCGTGATGTCGGTGGGATCGTCGCTGCCGACCTCGGGCGGTTCGTACAGCGGCCGCACTCCCCAGAAGGAACGGATCGTCCGGGCCTCACGCAGCATCGGCACCAGCTCGGAGAGTTGCTCGATCATCAGGTCCACCTCCCAGCCCTCCTCGGGGTACTCCTCGGGGTCGTCGACCTCCTCGTCGGTCGTCCCGAGAATGGCCGTCGTCTCGTGGGGGACGACGATGTCGGCGTCGCCCTTCGGCCGGCACCGGTTGATCACGGTGTCGACCTGGCGAACGTTCATCACCGTCATGACTCCCTTCGAGGGGCGG
>CAYSJP010000084.1:6379-8817 GCA_964431395.1 uncultured Halobacteriales archaeon | reverse complement strand
TTTTGGACGAACGACTCGGGTGAGCGCAGGCGAACCGAGTCGTTTCCCGAGAGGAGTCGAAGCGCGTAAGAGCCGCCTCGTCCTTACGCCACACGACATGAGCACCGAGGACGCGGGACAGGGCGACGATGCCGGATCACGAACCGACGACCCCGCCCACGCGAACGCGCGACAGGAGGTGGTGGCGGTCGACGCCGACGACAACGAGGAGGGGATCGTGAACAGGCTGGAGGCACACACCGGCGAGGGCGTCCGCCACCGCGCCTTTACCTGTCTGGTATTCGACGAGACGGGCCGCCTGTTGCTCGCACAGCGCGCGCCCGACAAGCGCCTCTGGGACACCCACTGGGACGGCACCGTCGCCTCCCACCCGGAACCCGGGGAGTCCCAGGAGGCGGCGACTCGAAAGCGGCTGGGCGACGAACTCGGCGTCACGCCCGACCAGTTCACCGAGCTCCGGGTGACCGACCGCTTCGAGTACAAGCGCCACTACGAGAACGCCGGCCTCGAGTGGGAGGTGTGTACGGTCCTGAAGACGACGCTCACCGACGCGACGCTCGACCCCGACGAGGAAGAGATTGCCGGCCTCCTGTGGGTCGACTACGAACACCTCCACGAACACCCCGCGTGGTACCGTCAGCTCCGCCTGTGTCCCTGGTTCGAGATCGCCATGCGGCGGGACTTCTCATAGCATGGGTTTTACACATCAGGAATGCGTACCGCGAGGGGACGGAGTACCGACCGGACGTGGTCGATTCGCGAGCGTGTCAGAATGGTACTTTAAATGAATCGTGGAAAAGTTTTTTTTTTGATACGGTAGAGAGAAGCGTGCCATGGATCGCATATCCATGGTGATCGGTACGGTTCTGATGGCTCTCTTGTTGATGACGACTCCGGTCGCCGCGACCGCGCCTGTTGCGTCGCAGGGTGGAGGGCCAGTCCAGTCGGAAACTCACAGGGTCAACACAGGAACGGGCCTCAGCGCTCCGTCCCACACCGTCTCGCTGAATGACACTGATGGGAATGAAACGAGCGGTAAAAACACGACGACGGATTCGTCTACTCCCTGTTGCGGTGGGGGTGGACCGGCCGACCGACCGGTGTGGAAGTACGATGCGAACTACGACGCCGAAATAAACTATTCGGAGGCCTGGGACTCCTACGAGGACTATCTGGACGACATCGTCACCTGGGAGACGTATCTGAACGTCTCTGAAGCGTACGACGACAACGAGACCGTGTTGTATCCCGACCCCGATGACGACGGGATGACGATCCGGGAAGAGGCGATCTGGAGCGATCATGATGGTTTCTTTACAAAGTATTCAACGAATACCGATGATGACCAGTTCTCCGACTTCGCTGATCCAAGACCAAGTACTGAGGATATCCCGCCCAAGTCCGACGTGAATTATGAGGATGACTTGCTTGACTTGAATGACGGTCGGTTAGACATTACCGCTACCGATAATAGTGGCCTAGAAGAAGCTGAGGTCCGCGTTATTGACACTAGTGGTCCATACGAGAAAACATACACACGAACGGGGATTAGCGGGACTTCGGCTTCGTTTGAAGTTGATGCTTCCTTCGAGAATTCCTACGTTTTCTGGATAAACGTCACGGACATAAACGGCAACACACAAGCAGTCTATATCGACGTAACTGACAGTGGATTAGGACAAATAAAGAAATCGGTAGTTACGGCAGCGGCTGTTGGCAGTACAACGTCATTAGCCGACGGCCCCTCCCCAGTTGGTGTGGTTGTCGGGGCGGTCGCCGTGACTGCGATAGTCGGAACGGCTGCCTATCTGAAGTACAAGAATTACGACGAACAGAAAGAAAAGGTGAGTGAAACGAGTCAATCGCTTCTGATCACAGGGACCGTCGCCGAGTACTCGTCTTTGGCATCGTCGGTCGAGTCTGCCGTCGAGAAATCCTCGGTAGTGCTCACCCAAGGATACGCCGCATCCACGACTGATCCTGCTGGTGGAACACTTAATCGGGGATACGGAGACGAGTACGTCCAGGAGACGAGCGGGCTAGCATACCCGTACTACGCGATACAGAGCGTACTGAGCAACGAGGATCACGTCGATCACATCTACCAGAACGGCGAGAAGACGGTCGTCATCGGCGATAACCCCTACATGGACCCGATCGCGATCACCATTACCGGTGGGGTGATAGTGAGCGCTACAGGGGGACAGTTCATCGAAGACCCGCGGGGGAAGCGGATAGTCATCGACAGGAATGATCGTCACCCGGTCGATGGAAAGAATGTTGATTATGATGAATTGAGAAGGTGATCCGTAACCCGGACCAGATTTGGGAGGGGTCAAATATAGATCATTATGTGAAGAAAATAAACGGGAAGTGGGTGATAGTGAGGGTTTTCCGAGGCCTCGGATTGTTCACCATCAGTACCGCTGTCGTCAAAA
>CAYSJP010000084.1:0-6279 GCA_964431395.1 uncultured Halobacteriales archaeon | reverse complement strand
GCCCTCTGTTATCGGCTGGCCGGATCAAGCCGGAGAGCGCGACTCCGATGCCACGAAGGACTCGTAATCGTTGATGACGTCGCCGAGTACGAGGGGGCCTTCCGAGGTCCGGCACGGCAGGGGTGGTGTCACGAAGCGAGGGGAGATCTCAAGATATTCGGTGACTTCAAAGATCCGACGCCGGAATACGAGTCCGCACTGAAAAACTACGAGCGAGTCGAAAATGAAATCGGGTGGTTGGCGGAAGACGAATTCGAATTCCTCGTTCAGCCGCTGTTGGCGCTAGCCGATTCGACCGGACATACGGTTCCCGAGCGTGAGATCAGACGGACATCACTGACCGACCGGATTTCGTTCAAACAGTCTGAATATCGAAACATCGTCGAAGAAGTCATTGACCACGGTGGATGGGAAACCTCGCAGTTCGTGTGATGGACTACCGTATCTTTGCATGTTTTAAAACAGCGTAAAATCGTTGTTATCGGCGACAATGGGTTTGGCGGGACGATCGCGATCACGATCATCGGCGGCGTGGTGCAGGCGGCCCAGCAGGTCAACCGTCCCGTCGAAAACGATGGGAACGAGAACTGCGTCGAGTCATTCACCGTGGAAACGGAGAACGAAGTCCAGTCGGACCCGGACAACGACAACCCCGAGCATGCTATTCGAGACGACAAGCCCATCAACTCGCTCGACAAACTCGATGACGCCATCAAAAACCCCAGCCGGATCGTCGACTTCGAGGGCGTTCGGCGGTACCTGATCAAAAAGTACGACTCCGGGAAAGTCGTGATCTTCGCGCTGAACAAGAATAAGAACCCGGTTTTCAATAAGCTCGTCTACGAACTCGGGACGCAACTGATCGATGAATCCACTGGGACTGCCTTCGACACGATTCTGGAGGCCGCAGAATATCTGAAAAACCAGAAGGAGGGAAATAATGATGTCACAAAGGACGTGACTCCCGACAACTGTTGAACCATGAGAGAACAAGCGTATCAGTACCAAAAAGAGGCCAAGCAGTACAGGGACCGTGGTGAGTTGGTCGAAGCGGGCGACCGATTCACCCTCGCCGCCTACGAGGCCGGAGGCCATAGCGTCCCGAATCCCCCGGCAGGTGGCGTCGTTTCCGTTATCGGGAATATCATTGACGCCGCCCTCTGTTATCGGATGGCGAGGTACGACGACAGAGGCGTCAATCGCTGTGAGATGGGCGAGTTGATCATCGAGGACGTGTTCGACCGGTACGACAAAACAGGATACGATCCCGAGTACAACTACGATCGGGCGCGGAAAGGCGTCTTCTACGAACTCCTGGGTCACCTCCGGATCGTCGCCGGGCGCGACGACGCCGACGAAGCCTTCGACCAGGCGCTTGAAGTGTACGAAGCGACCGACTGTCTCGAATTCATCGCCTGGAAGGGCGAACAACACAGTAGCCTGCGACCGCTCTTACAGTCCTACAAGCGCGGATTGGGACTCGAAGTCGATCAGTACGGGCCCGAAAGCATCGGCCCCGACGTAACGCTCGAAGACCTCGTCGCCTACGAACGTGAACACGTCCCACAATTCGTCTCCGAACTCATCGAGCGGGGAGAGTGGGCGTCGGACAACGAGGAGTGAGACTGTAGTCGGAAGCTGGTTCCCCGGATCACGTCTACGAGAACGGCGAGAAGACTGTCGTCATCGGCGACAACGAGTTCCACGGAAGCCCGAACAAAAAGCAACACGTCTCGGGCGCAGGAAGCAGATGACAACCGTAGCGCGGGTCACCTCAGGATCATGTTACTACCGGGGCGGGCGATCGGGGCTTTGACCTCCCGGGGAGGCAAACACGCGTCGTGGGGTTCTTTTATTTCCGGCGGATGTCAGACTAATCCGTATGAGTCACTCCGTCACCGTCACCCACACTGCGAGCACGGCGAGCGCGATCGCCGGGAGCATGGGCAACGCGAGGAAGGCGACACGGAAGGGAAACCCGAGGACACCGACGACGTTGAGGTAGATCACCCCGGGGATAACGAGGAAGGCGACGACGACGGCCGCGACGAGCAGCCAGCCCTGCCGGCCGAACTCCCTTTCGGCGGGTGGGGTCGTCTCGGCCACCGCCGGCTCGTAGACGTACGACTCGTCGGTGTCGCCGGAACTGTCGCCGTTTCCGCGGCCGTCACCCATTAGGTGTGTCTCGGCGTCGGTCCCACTTGTGGCTTCCCGTCGACCACCGTGATCGTCCGGACACCCGCGGATTTATTCCTTCCCGTGCGAACGGAGCGCATGGTCGATTCTCAGGACCACGGCCACGATCACGGCCACGATCACGGAGCGCCGGCGATGGAGGAGATGGGAGTTGCGGTCGTGACGGTCTCCTCGACGCGCACTCTCGAGGACGACGCGAGCGGCGACGCGATCGTCGCGGCCTGTGAGGCGGGGGGCGCGAGCGTCGAGGCGCGCGAACTCCTCCCGGACGAGCACGACCGGATCCAGGAGACGGTCGGCTCGCTGGCCGGGGCTCCGGCGATCGACGCGGTGGTCACCACCGGCGGGACCGGCGTCACGCCCGACGACGTGACCGTCGAGGCCGTCCGGGCCCTGTTCGGGAAGGAACTCCCGGGGTTCGGCGAGCTGTTCCGGCGTTACTCCGAGGCGGAGATCGGCACCCGCGTGGTTGCCACGCGGGCGACCGCCGGGGTCGTCGATGGCGTCCCCGTGTTCTGCCTGCCGGGCAGCGAGAACGCCGCGAAACTCGGCACCGAGGAGATCATCATCCCCGAGGCGGGACACCTCGCTGGGTTGGCCCGGGAAGACCCCGACGGTGGGGCGGAGTAGCCGGTACGGCACGCCCCTGCCCGGATCACTCGATGCCGACCCGACGGACGAACCCGAGATCCTTGAGTTCGGTGAGCAGGTCCCCCGGGAGCGGTTCGCCGGTGATGACGTACAGTTTGGGTTCGTCGGTGAACTCCGGATCCTCGGTGATGGCCTGGCGGATCGACACCCCACGGTCGGCGATCCGGGAGGTGACCGTCGCGACGATGCCCGGTTCGTCGGCCTCGTGGACCTCGACGGTCAGGACCGTGAGATCGAGCACCGGCGCGAGGTCCCGCAGGCTCGGGATCGAGGAGATGTTCCGGAAGATCACCCGCAGATCGTCGTCCTCGAGGATCGCGTCGGTCGTGGAGTCGACCACCCGGCGGTCGACATCGAGCTCGCGGGCGATCTGCGTGTCGGGAATCTCGATCCCGCCGGAGACGACGCGTCCCTCCTCGCTCACCGAGAACCCCCGCTCCAGGAGCAGGCGGACCACCTCCTGCTGGCTCGGCGACCCCTCGAACTTCTCCATGATCCGCTCGAACTGGTTGCCCACGTCAGCCACCTCCCGGTTCCCCGGACTGTGGCTTCCGGCCCGCGCCCGGTCCGGTGGGCCGGCGGTGTCCGAACTTGGTCATGGACCAACAGTTCTGGCGGGTGGTGTAAAACGGTGTCGGGGGTGACACACCGCTCCCATCGGGTGGTCGGAGAAGCGTCCGACCGGGCCAATTGCCGGCACGGCGTTTCTCGAGATGAAACACTCCGCCCCCATTTAGGCACTTGTCGGCTCAACGTGGAGACGTCGAGTCATCATGAACGCACGCAACGCTTCGGGTGACGTGTCGATCACCCGACGCCGGTTTCTCGCGGCGAGTGGAACAGCCCTCCTGACGGCAGTGGCCGGGTGCTCGGCCGTCGCGGACTTCGTCGGGGACATGGTTCTTGCGGACGTCAACGTGCTCAATCAGGTGAATCGGAACGTCGAGGGATCGGTCGAGGTCATCGACCCCGCAGGTGACACTGCCCTCGAGGAGACGTTCGACGTGCCCTCGAAAGAGGAACCCGGCGAGGGCAACGTGGCGAACTATGACGACGTGTGGGGTGACACCGGCGACTACGAGATCAGCGTCGAACTCACGAACACGGACATCGAAGGCGTCTCCCGGGCGAGCGAGACGGTGACGATCGACGATACCGATGAGCAGATGGTGGCCATCGCCCCCGGCAACGACGAGTCGGGCGAACACGTTCCCATTCGCGTCGGCGAGTCGCTCTCGGACTTCGGTCAGACGGAGAGCTAATCGAGCGATCACGTCGGTGTATGAGATTCAAATCAGCCCGGATACCCCCGAGTTTAGGTACGGATCGATCAAGTGATTCTCATCGTGTCACGGACGGACCACACCCGACTAATCGGGTTTTCAGGCTCAACAGTCGTTCCAATCCCCGGTTTTTCGTGTTCGATCTCGAAACGCGCCCCGCCAGTTTCGGATTCGGTCACCTCCATGCGCCAGTCATGCCTTTTGACGATGTCCGAGATGATCGAGAGACCGAGACCGGTGCCGTCTTCGCTCGTCGTGTATCCATCTTCCATGATGGTGTCGCGGTTTTCTTCGGGAATACCGACTCCGTCGTCTGCGACGAAGAATCCACGGACGCTGCCATTATCGCCGAGCATGGTGCAAACTCGGATCACTCCAACGTCACCGCCGTGCTTAGCATTACGCCTGTCCGAGCCGGGCGAAAACGTACTCGCTCTGACTACCCAGGGGGTCCGTCACCGTCTCGGTCCGGAGATCCCCGAAGTCCGCCTCCCGGAGTCCATCGAGCGTGGCCTCCCGTCCCGGCGTCGAGAAGAACATGGATCCGCCCATCCAGCCCCGTCGCACGGTCTCGAAGCGGCCGCCGGGGAGCGTCATGAGGAGCCGGCCACCGGGGCGGAGGACGCGGGCGAACTCCCGGTACACCGCGGCGTGTTCCTCGCGGGGGACGTGGAAGACGGCGTGGTACGCGGTGATCGCGTCGACGGTCCGGGGTGCGAGCGGGATGGCAGTCATGTCGGCCTGGAGGAGCCGCGCCTCCGGAACGGTCCCGGCAGCGAGCTCGAGGCCCGTCCGGGCGACGTCCAGCCCGAGGCTGCCCGCCGGCAGGTTCGCGAGCGTCCGGGCGCCGTCCCCACACCCGATGTCGAGAACGAGGGGGTCGGCCGGCAGGTCCCCGAGCAGGTCGTCGACGAGGTCGGCGTCGGAGCCGGTCGGGTCGCGGCTGTCGGCGTAGGTCTTCGAGACCGACTCCCAGGCGCGGCGCACGTCCGAGCGGTCCATCAGGTGCGCCCCGCTATCCGCTCGGTCAGGTCGTCGAGTTCGCTATCGGAGAGATCCGGACGCTCCGAGAAGAGCGCGTGGATCGGTTGCCCGCCGTCCTCGGGCGATCGCGGGACGACGTGGGCGTGGACGTGGGGGACTTCCTGGCCCGCTTCCTCGCCGTTGTTGTAGGCGATGGTCGACGCGGGGGCGTCCACCGCGTCCTCGACCGCGGGAGCGACCTCGGCGACCGCGCGGCCGATCGCGCCGGCGACGTCGGCCGGGAGGTCTTCCACGCGCTCGTAGTGGCTCTTCGGAATCACGAGCGTGTGACCCTCCGCGAGCGGGTTGGCGTCGAGAAACGCCATCGTCTCCTCGTCCTCGTGGACGATCCGTCCGGGGATCTCTCCGTCGACGATCGAACAGAAGATGCAGTCGGCACTCATACACGATAGATCGGTCGGAAGGGCTAAATGGGTTTCCCGGGGTCGGATCAGCGCAGGACGACTGCGACCGCGGCGAGGAGGACGCCGAGCGCGACGAACGCGCCGCCGACCACGGTGCCGCCGCCGGCGATGGTCGCCACGCCCGCGAGAAGGCTTCCAGCACCGCTGCCGGTGGCGGCCGACACCACGATACCGTCGTTCGGCTGATCGGCCGTCTCGGCGACCTGGTCCTCCAGACTGTCGAGGCGCCCCCGCACGTCGTCGAGGGGTTCGTCGTCGAGCCACGTCTCGACGTCTTCGAAGCGACTGTCCAGGGCCTCCAGCCGGTCGCGTAGATCGTCGACTGCCGCCGCGTCCGGCACGTCCCGCGTCACCTCCTGGAGGTCGCCCACGTCTCCCCGGAGGTCGGCGATCCGGTCCGTCACCGACGCCAGTTCCGAGCGCAGGTCCTCGCCCTCCCCCGGTCCGACGGTGTCCTCCAGCGCGTCGACCCGTCTTTCGACGGCCACCAGGTCGTCCCCGACCTCGGAGACGTCAGCCGCGACACTGGCGGCGCTGTCGTCTACGTCGTCGAGTCGCGTCGACTGTTCGGCGACGGTCTGCCGCAGCGATTCGTGGTCCTCCTCCGCCGTGCCCAGGCGGTCCTCAACCTCCGCCACGTCCGACTGGAGGGTTTCGCCGGTGGCCGCGGCGCCCCTGGCAGTCGTCGCGACCTCCTCCAG
>CAYSJP010000083.1:0-8933 GCA_964431395.1 uncultured Halobacteriales archaeon | reverse complement strand
GAGACGAAAAAGCGGTGGTTCTCGGTGATCTTGAAGTCGTGTGTGTTCCCGCTGAGGTGGTGAAGTTCGCCGTACTGGTTGTCGTACTCGTGGGTTTCGGCGACTGACGTCACTTCACACTCGAAGGTGTCCGGATCAAGCGTGTAAATCGGATCACCCGGTTCGATGTTCTTGATGTTCTTCGGCCCCTCGGGCGTCAGAAGCTCCGTGTCACCGCTGAAACATTTCAGATCCAGCACGGAGACCATCTCCTTCACTCCCGTGATCGGGTCGAAGACGGCGCCGCCTTCGAACTCCTCGGCCTCCTGGCGGCCCTTCGAGGGGAGCGCGAACTCGCCGTGGGCCTCGTGCAGGACGTACATATCCACCGCGTCGCCGGGGGTGGTCGCGTCCTCGATCTTGCAGCCGACGATCTTGCGGGCCTCGTCCCAGAAGGCGACGATCTCCTGTTTGCGGTCGAGTTCGACACACAGTTCCACGTCCCTGACGTTGTACTCCAGCAGGCGCTCGGGGTCCTCCTCCCAGAGGTCGCCGATGTCGCCCGGATAGCGTTCCTTGCCGACGTCGAGTTCCATCTCCGCGACGTCGTCCAGCCGGTAGGAGTCGAGTTCGGTGAACTTGGTGCGCTGGTAGGCATACAGCAGGTCGAACACCACCCGTCCCTTGATGTTCGGCCCGCCGTAACCGCCGCTCCACACCTCGTCGACCCGCGAGAGACGGTCGGAATCCAGACCCAGGACGTCGAGGCGGTCGATGAGGTACGGCGCGTCGAAATCTTCGAAGTTCCAACCTGTCATGAGGTCTACATTAATTTCCTCGACGTAGTCCATGAACGCCGACAGCATCCCCTCCTCGGACTCGAAGGCGCGCACCTCGACGCTCGCATCCGCATCGAGCAGGTCGTGGTCGGCGACGTCCTCGGGCGGGGGAACCTCCCCGCCGGGCGCGTTGTACAGCCAGGCGATATACTCCTCGCGGTACGAATCGTGACTCGACAGGCAGACGATCGGCTCCTCGCCGTCTTCGGGAAACCCCCGGCGGTCGTCGACCTCGATGTCGAAGGTGAGCACGCGGAGATCGGCGGTGGCCTCGACGGGTTCGACCTCTTCGTGGGGCACGTCGATCGCGCCGTCGTCGCTGCGGCGTTCGGGGACCCGGATTCCGCTTTCGATGTCCTTGTCGATCAGGAGACGGTTGGGAAACAGGATGTCGGCCTCGAAGTGGTCGAACCGGTCCCGGATCTCCCCGACGTCCCTGGGGGTTCGGCCGAATATCTTCGTCAGACGCTCCCCCCGGATGCTCTCGTAGGGGTCGCCGTCGTCGTCGGTCTCCTCCCAGCCCGTGATCGCGTCCACGTCGGCGAGCTCCGTCTCGTCGAGCGACTCCGTCGGGGCGTAGAAGTACGGCCTGAACTCGTGGATCCGCACGTGTTCGAGTTGCCGTCCGTCCGCTCCGGTCCGGCCGAAGACGTGGAGTATCGGGCGTTCCTCGCGCCCGCTCCCGGTGAGCGTGTAATCGACCTGGGTGACTGCAACGTCGACCCGTTCCGTTGCGCGGGGGTAGCGCTCGTCGGAGGGGTCGACGATCGCGTGGCTCCCGTCGCCGTCGCCCGCGACGGCGCGTGCCTCCTCATCGGGGCGGTCACCGGCGGTTCCCGCGTCGAACTGGCCGAGTCCGGCCTGCGTAGACCCCTCTCCGCTGGTCATACACTGGGGTATCGCCCGTCGTGTAAAGTTCCCGCGGTCGCGGATCGGGAGCGCCGAGACCCGGTGTACCGATCCCCCGGTCGCGGACCGGGAGCGCCGAAACCCGGACGTATGTGGACGGCAGAAGGCTTAATTCATGCGAATTACAACGGGTAACACCTGATGTCTTTCGCGCCCGCCAGTCACCCCCTCGCAGCGGACGTCTTCGGCGTGTCCCTCTCGAACGGTGTGGTGACCGCCCTCGGCGTGGTCGCCATACTCGCGTGTATCATCCTGTCGGCCTTTTTTTCCTCCTCCGAGATCGCGATGTTCTCGCTGGCGAAACACCGCCTCGAGACGCTCGTCGAGAACGGGAAACCCGGGGCCGAGACGCTCGCGGGACTGAAGAGCGATCCCCACCGCCTGCTGGTGACGATCCTCGTGGGGAACAACCTCGTCAACATCGCCATGTCCTCCATCGCGACCGGGCTGTTCGCGATCTACCTCACCCAGGGGCAGGCGGTGATCGCCGCCACCTTCGGCATCACGGCGCTGGTGCTCCTCTTTGGCGAGTCCGCGCCCAAGAGCTACGCGGTCGAGAACACCGAGTCGTGGGCGCTCCGGATCGCGCGCCCCCTCAAGTTCGCCGAGTACGCCCTCCTGCCGCTGATCGTCACCTTCGATTACCTCACCCGGGTCGTCAACAGGGTGACCGGCGGCCGGTCGTCGATCGAGACCTCCTACGTCACCCGAAACGAGATCCAGAACATGATCGAGACCGGCGAGCGCGAGGGCGTCATCGAGGAGGACGAACGCGAGATGCTCCAGCGCATCTTCCGGTTCAACAACACGATCGCCAAGGAGGTGATGACCCCGCGGCTGGACATGGAGGGCGTCTCCGCCGACGCGGACGTCGAGGAGGCGATCCAGGCCTGTGTCCAGTCCGCTCACACCCGGCTCCCCGTCTACGACGGCAGCCTCGACAACATCATCGGCGTCGTCAACGTCAGGGATCTGATCAGGGAACGCCACTACGGCGCCGCCGAGACGCCCGCACTGGAGGATATCATCCGACCCACGCTGCACGTGCCCGAGTCGAAAAACGTCGACGAGTTGCTGGCGGAGATGCGGGAAAACCGCCTGCGGATGGTGATCGTCATCGACGAGTTCGGCACGACCGAGGGGCTGGTGACGATGGAGGACATGGTCGAGGAGATCGTCGGCGAGATCCTGGAGGGCGGTGAAGAGGAGCCGATCGAGTTCGTCGACGACGAGACCGTCCTGGTCAACGGCGAGGTCAACATCGACGAGGTGAACGAGGCGCTTTCCATCGAACTTCCGGAGGGCGAGGAGTTCGAGACGATCGCCGGCTTCATCTTCAACCGCGCGGGCCGGCTCGTCGAGGAGGACGAGGAGATCAACTACGACGGGACGGAGCTCCGGGTGGAAAAAGTGGACAACACCCGGGTCAAGCAGGTCCGTCTCACCGTCACGGCGGAGGAGGAGGAGGCGGAGTCGGGTGGGACCGGGACCGAGCAAGTCGCGGAGGACTGATAATGGCTAGTGTAGCCGATTACCGCTCCGACCGCCCGCCGTCGGGCGGTCGATACGGTAATTGCCTACACTAGTCATTATGATACGGTAACTGCCTACACTACTCATTATCACACCGACCCGTCTAACTGGATCGGACCGTCCACGACGGCCTCTAATCTCGGCTTACTGGGTCATAATCGGATCATTACTATTGGTATTCAAACGTGTGGTAGTCCATGGCCAGGATTTTGACCTCCGTCGAATCCGCGGTCCCGGGGATGGAACCGTACGCCCGGAGGCGAAACGCCCTCTTGATGTTCTATTATCTGATAGTTCTCGTTTTTCTGGTCGGGTTGGTGCTGTGACGGGTCCGGGTTTCGTGCACGAACTCGTCGACGCCCCCGTCAGGTCGTCCGGGAGTCGGCGTCCGACCCGTATTCGGGGGGGTTGACGCCCTCGGCCGCCTCGGCGTTCTCCGTTCGCTTTTCGGTGTCGACGTGCCAGCGGTCGATCTCCTCGGAGAACGACTCCAGACGGTCGGAGACCTCGGTCTTGAGTTCGTCGTCGTTGACGTTCACTTCGAGGACGAACGGTGCCTCCTCCTCGCCGGTCCGTGCGACGTTCGCGCTGACGAGTTCGTTGTCGAAGTAGTACGGCGCGATCTGGGTCATCACGCGGCGGTAGACGGTGTCCTCGACCGACCGGAGGGCCTTCCGGCCCGCCGAGTCGGCCGCCCGGGCGACGTGGTTCATCGAGTCCTGCCACTTTTCGACTGCTTCCTCGGGGTCGTCGTCCAGGGACTCGTAGGACTCCGCGAGGCGCTGGCCCGCGGTGCGGACGTCGTCGTTCGGGGATTCGCCCGCCTCCTCGCCCTTGCCCTCGGCGACCGAGGCGTAGTCGGCCGTCTTCTCGCGGATCTCGCCGTCTATCAGCTCCTCGGACTTGGGTCGCCAGTCGTTCCAGTCCGCGAAAGCCTCGGGGTACGCCTCCTCGGCACCCGCGTCCCGGAGTGCCCGGGTGATCCGCTCGCCGTGCTCGACGATCTCGCCCCAGTCTCCGGACAGCTTGAATCCGGCGACGCCTTCTTGCATGTCGTCCATCCGATCAGACAGGTGTAGGCAATCGAAGGGTAAACCTCTTTCCTCACCGCGACGGTCCAGCTGCCCGGCGTCGAACCGGTCGCTACTCGATCTCCGCGCGGCCGCTCGTCGCGCTCCTGATCCGGTCCCGAAGGTCGTCCGCGGCCGCCCGGGTGGCCACCACCTCGAACGTGACCTGCTCCTCGTAGGCCGCCTCGAAGGACGCGTCCGCGCTCTCGACGATCCCCCGGACGACCCCCGAGTCGTCGTACGGGACGGTGACCTGCAACTCCTCGCGCGGTTCCCGGTCGCATACGCCCGCGTCGTCGACCGCGTCCGTGACCGCTCGCGAGTACGCACGGGCCAGTCCGCCGACGCCGAGGTTCGTCCCGCCGTAGTAGCGGACGACGACCGCGGCGACGTTCTCGAGGTCGCGCCGGACGAGCACGTTGAGCGCCGGCTTCCCCGCCGAACCGGTCGGCTCGCCGTCGTCGCTCTGGTACTCCCGGAGCCGCCCGCCACCGGGGAGTCCGTCGCCGACCCGGACGCGGTAGGCCGGCACGGCGTGGGTGGCGTCGTCGTACCCCGCGGCGACCTCCTCGACGAACGCCTCCGCGCCGTCGGTCGAGCGGACCGGCCGGGCGTGGCCGAAAAACTCCGACCCGCGGATCTCGAAGGCGCTTTGCCCCGCTCCGCCGATCGTGTGGTAGACGTCGTCGCTCACGGTCGGATCTGGCGTGCCGGGGCGAAAAAAGATAGCGCCTCGTCGGCGGCGGGCCGGCCCGGCGTCACCACAGGCACCGCTCCGGCGTCACCGCAGGAGTCGGCCCGACTCCGACCCGACACCCTCCGCGAGCGCCTGGAGCGCCTCGTACCCCCCCTCCAGCACCGGGTCGCCGTGGGCGACGCAGGCGACCCCGAAAGGCGGCGTCTCGGCGGCGAACCACCGGACGCTCTCGCGGATCTCGTCCATGTCGTAGGAGTCGAACCAGACGGGGATCGTGAGTCCGTCGGCATCCCCCCAGACGAGGTCGCCAAGAAAGGCGGCGCCCAGTTCCTCGTGGACGTAGACCGTGTGTCCGGGGTTGTGTCCGGGGGTGTGGAACGCCTCGAACCCGCCGATTCGCTCGCCGTTCACCACGGCGCGGTAGGAGAGCGACGCCGGCGGGCTGTAGACGGCGCGCACGGCGCGGTGGAACAGCCCCTTGTGGTGGAGAAGCGGCGGGTCGTACCCACCCTGGAGCAGGTCGAGGTCCCGCCGGCCCAGGTACACTGGCGCGCCCAGCTCGGGCGTCAGGCGCGCCAGCCCGCCGAGGTGATCCAGGTCGTAGTGGGTGATCAGCACGCGGTCGATATCCCCGATCGCGTGTCCGGCGTCGTCGATCTCGGCCCGGATACGCCGGCGGTTGATCGGCATCCCGGCGTCGACCAGCGCGAGATCGCCGTCCTCGACGAGGTAGGCCGTCGCGCCCAGCGGCGCGCGAAAGCCCAGGTCCAGGCGGGTGATGCCGGGCGCGATCCGTTCGGCCATACGTTTCGTTCCGAACTCCCGGAGTATAACGGTCGCGGTAGGCGGGAAGTCGCGAAACGCCTCCGGCGAACTGTTTTGACCCCCGGCGCCGTGTGTGAGCACATGACGCAGTCAGCCGACCCGCCCGCGGAGTTCGTCGAGGTCGCCCGGGCCGAGCAGGTCCGCGAGGAGGGCCCGATCGTCGTCTCGCCGAGGGGCCGCTCGATCGCCCTCTTCCACCACGAGGGGGAGTTCCACGCCGTCGACAGCCGCTGTCCACACATGGGCTTTCCCCTGACCGAAGGCACCGTCGAGGACGGGATTCTCACCTGTCACTGGCACCACGCCCGGTTCGAGCTCTCCTGTGGGGACACGTTCGATCCCTTCGCCGACGATGTCGCGACGTTCCCGCTCAGGGTCGAGAACGGTGCGATCCACGTCGACCCCGATCCCGACCCCGACGAATCCCCGGAGGAACACTGGCAGCACCGCCTGGAACACGCCCTCCGAGAGAACCTCTCGCTCGTGGCCGCAAAATCGGTCATCGGTCTCGAGGAGGCCGGCGTCGAGTACACCGTCCCCGTCTCAGCGGGGGTCGACTTCGGCACCCACTACCGCGAGTCCGGGTGGGGACGCGGGCTGACGACGCTCGCGGTCACCGCGAATCTCCTCCCCGACCTGGCCCGGGAGGACCGTCGCCGGGCGCTGTACGTCGGCCTGACCGAGGTCGCCGACGACTGTGCCGGGGAGCCGCCCTTTTTCGTCCAGGACGCGCTCGGCACCGAGGACGTCCCCCCGGAGCGGCTGAAGCGCTGGTTCCGGGACAACATCGAAGTCCGGGACGCCGACGGAGCCGAGCGTACCCTCCGGGCCGCGATCCGGGCGGGGCTGGACGAGGACGCGATCGCCGGCATGTTCGCCGCAGCGCTGACCGACCACCTGTACCTCGATGCCGGTCACCGTCTGGACTTCGTCGACAAGGCCTTCGAGACGCTGGATCACGTCGGCTGGGACCACGCGGACGATGTCCTCCCCAGTCTCGTCCCCGCGCTCGCCACTGCGAGCCGCGCCGAGGAGGATTCGTCGTGGCGCCAGCCGGTCGACGTTGCCGCGTTGCTCTTCGGGGCCCACGACGACCTCCCCGACCTCCTGGCGGCGGGGGCGGGCGCGACCTGGGACGAGCCCGGCGGGTTCGTCGACATCCTCCTGGCGGACGATCCGGGCGCGATCGTTGACGCGCTCGGTGACGCTATCGCGTCGGGGGCGACGGCGACGGAACTCGCCGACGTGGTGGCCTACGCCGCCGCCCGCCGGGTCGCACACTTCGGAACGGCAAACGAGTTCCGCGACTGGAACACCGTCCACCACACCTACGCCTACGCGACCGCCGTCCGCGGGCTGGCAGAACGGACCGACGCCCCCGAAATCTACCGCGGGGTGTTCGACGCGGCCGCGAGCGTCTACCTCGATCGGTTCCTCAACACGCCGCCGATCCCCCTTCCCGATCCGGACGGCGAACGCGACCCCGGCGCGGCGCTGTCGGCCCTCATGGAAACCTTCGAGGTCGAGGGGGACGCGGAGGTCGACCGCGCGGGTCGACACGCCGCGGCGTACCTCGAGTCCGGGGGCGATCCCGGGCGACTGAAACGGGAACTCGGCGGGGCGCTCCTCCGGGAGGACGCCGGCTTTCACCCCAGGCAGAACGTCGAGGCGGCGTTCCGGGGGTACGACCGCCTCGCCGGCGAGGACGACTCCCGGGCCCGGGTCCACCTGATCGCGACCGCACGGTTCCTCGCCGCCCATACCCCGACCCGGCGCTCCGGCGAGCAGACCTTCCGGATCGCCGAGCGCCTGAACCGGGGGGAAATGATCCACGAGGGTGCAACGTGACGGTCACGCCGTGGGGAGCGGTGAATCGAGGCCCCGGCGCTCACCGCCCGTTCGGTCGGCGAGCCGGCGCGAACGCGGATCGCATCGCATTTAGTCCCCGTCGTCGTGGGCGGTGGTATGAGCGACGTCACTGCGGTGTTCGACGCGGGACTGACACACTGGGTCGTCGTCGGCGCCCTCTCGGTGGTTCTGGGCCTCGTGATCCTGGTCTACCCCGGCCCCGTCTCGATCACCGACCGGCTGCCGTTCGGCCTCCTGTTTCTCGTCTCCGGGATCCTCGCGGTGTACGACGCCTACGCGGAGGCGACCAGCCCGGTCTGACCGAGCCGGACGAAACGCAGGATTAATAACTCTCCTGAAGTTTTTAATACCATGGATCGGAACGAGGGTGTCGTGGCGAGTCCGTGGCGCAGCCTCGGGGGGCGGGCGGGCGCTCTCGGGCCGGCGCTCCTGATCGGGCTCACGGTCGTCGGGTACGCCGGCGGCGTCGCGCCGAAGTTGCTGGGGATCTCGTGGGTCGCCTTCGGCGCGATGGCGGTCGCGATCCCGCTCGGGCGGCGCGCCAGCCGGCGGAGCCAGGCGCGGGGACTCGTCTGGGGCTACGGCCTCGCAAGCGGCGCGATGATCACGAGCGCGGCCGTGTTCCTCCTGCCGGACGCGATCGGCCACCACGCCGCCTTCGGCGGCTTCGGCGTCGCGACCGGGATCGTCCTGGGGTTTAGCGCCCACACGATCGGCCACCGTCTCTCGCATGCCGACACGTCCTTCGAGGACACGGCGCTCCGGCTGACGGCGCACGCGCTCGCCGCCGGCGCGGTCATCGGCGTCGTGTACGGCGCGATGCCCGACCTGGGTCCCCTGCTCGGGCTCGCGATCGTCTCCCACAAGGGTCCCGCGGGGTACGCCGCGGCGCGCCGGCTGGCAGACCAGAACCGATCCGCGACTTCGCTTCTGGTGCCGGCCGCGGGCGTCGGCATCACCGCGATCCCGGCGGCGATGCTATCGCTTCCGCTGGCGGATCCGGGCAGGGGCCTGGTCTTCGGGTTCGCCGCCGGCGTGTTCCTCCACGTCGCCATGGACTTTCTGCCCCGCTGTGAGATCGGCGGCGAGATCTACGAGGCCGCGGCCATCGAGGAGGGCTCACACACCCGGCTGGACCGGCTCCGCCTGCACTCGGTCGCGAGCACGGTGCTGGGCGGCGTCGCCGTCTTCCTGGCGTGGCTGGTCGTCGCC
>CAYSJP010000082.1:3277-8969 GCA_964431395.1 uncultured Halobacteriales archaeon | reverse complement strand
CGGTGCGGGACCGACGACCGACGCCACGGTCGAAATCGCGTCGGTCCTCCCGAACCCGGTCGCGGCCGGTGACCGCGGGGAGTACGTCGCGCTCTCGGTGTCCCGGGCGACGAACCTCTCCGGGTGGTCCGTTGCCGACGACCAGGGCGTCGCCCGGCTCCCGAACCGCACGGTCTCCGGGCGCGTGATCCTCACGACGGACCCGGCGGCCGTCCCCGCGGACGGAGAGGCGGCCACGGCCGGAGAGGACCCGGCAGGCGCGTCCGGAGACCGAACGGTCCTCGAACTCCGGGGGCACATCGCGCTGGCGAACGCGGGCGAGCAGATCGAGCTCCGGCACGGGAACCGGACCGTCGACGCGGTCCGCTACGAGGACGCCCCGGAGGGGGAACTGTACGTTCGCGACGACGCCGGGTGGACCTGGCGGCCGATCGGGGTGACCGACAGGCCGGTCGTCAGCAGCGACGACGCCAGGGTGCGGTCGTTCGTCCTCCCGGACAGCCCGGACGCACCCCTCGAACCCCTCCGGAACGCGACCGACCGGATCCTGCTTGCGGGGTACACGATCGCCTCCGAGCGCGTCGTCCGGGTGGCGTGTGCCGCCCACGACCGCGGCGTCCGCGTCCGGGCGCTGTTCGAGGGCGGCCCCGTCGGCGGGATCACCTCCCGGGGGGCCGACCGGCTCGATCGACTCGTCGCCTGTGGCGTCCCCGTGTCGGTGGTGGGCGGCGAGCACGCGCGGTACGCCTTCCACCACGCCAAATACGCGGTCGTCGACGACGCCGCGGTCGTCCTCACGGAGAACTGGAAGCCGAGCGGCACGGGCGGTCGATCGAACCGGGGCTGGGGAACGCTCGTCCGTGACCCGGGCGTGGCGGAGGCGCTCGCGGAGACGTTCCGCGCGGACGCCGGGTTCCGCGACGCGATCCCCTGGGAGCGGTATCGCTCCGAGACCACGTTCGTCGCCGCCGATCCCGTCGCATCCGAGCGGTACCCCGAGCGGTTCGAGCCACGGGTCGCGAACGACACGAGCGTCTCCGTCCTCGCCGCCCCCGACAACGCCGAGTCGGCGATCGTCTCCCGGATCGACGCCGCCGAGGAGTCGATCCGCGTCGAGCAGATCTCCATCGGGTCGCGCGATCACCCCTTCGTGCGGGCACTCCTGCGAGCCGCCCGCCGCGGCGTCACGGTGCGGGTGCTGCTCGGGTCCTCGTCGTACGTTCGAGGGGAGAACCGCGAGACGGTGACGTGGATGAACGGGCGCGCCGACGAGGAGGGACTCCCCCTCGAGGCCCGCCTCGCGACGCCCCGCTCGCGGTTCGGGAAGATCCATGCCAAAGGGTTCGTGATAGACGACACCGCCATTCTGGGCAGCATCAACTGGACGAACGGATCGATCCGGGCGAACCGCGAGATAGCTCTCGCAATCGAGGACCGGGCGATCGCGCGTTACTACGCGCGGGTGTTCCGGGCGGACTGGCGGGGCGGAGTCTGGTCCGTCTCGCCGGGGCTACTCGCGCTCGTGACGGTCTCCCTCGTCGGCGCGACAGCGGTCGGGGCGCGAATGGCGTTCGATCCGGGCTACTCGGTGTCGCCGGAGGCCGCGGAGCCGTAGGTGCGCGGCGCCGTGGCGCCCAGCGACTCGTCGATCTCGGCGTCGCCCATCTCCTCGATCAGCGCGTCGAGGATCTCCTCGCGCATCCCCTTCACGAACCGGATCGACCCGACGACGAGGTGGCCGCCGCCGCTGACGCCACCACCGGCGAAGGCCTCGTTGAGGTCGTCGACCATCCGGGGGATGTCCAGGCGGACGCCGTCGGAGCGCAACACCGCGAAGTCCGGGCCGTAACCGATCGTGATCGTCGGCTCGTCGGACCGGGTCACCATGTGGTCGTGGACCGCGCCGGTCGTCGTCCCCGGGGCGGGGTAGGTGAACCGGTGGGCGTGGCGCTCGACGTCGAGGGTGTGGTAGGTGACGCCGCTGGAGAGCTCTCCCGACTCGACGTGGGGGAGGGCGGCGTCGAGCTGGCGCTCGATGTCGCGTCGGGCCCGCGAGCCGAACAGGTCGACCAGTTCCTCGTGGCGACCGGGGTCGCCGATCCCCATCACGTCGTCAGTGACGCCCCGTCCGGCACCGTAGCGCAGCCAGTGGGCGGCGTAATCGAGCGCGTCGCCGACGTTCTGGAGGTCGGACTCGCCGTACCCGGCGTCCTCGGCCAGCGCGAGGTAATCGCCCATCGCGTCGGCGGCCGACCGGTCGGCCAGGCCGGCGACGGCGGGGACGTGGCGCAGCCCGTCGGTCAGGCCGGGTTCGATCATGCGCGCGAGCTCGACCGACAGCATCCCGCTGGTCACGCGGTAGTCGTAGCCATGGAGGTAGGGATTGACGTGCTCCTCGACGTACGGCGCGACCGCCTCGGGGTCCGGGGAGTGGTGGTCGATCACGACGACCGGCACGCCGTAGGTGTCGAGGTGTTTGTAGGCGGGGACGTCCTCGACGGTGCTCCCGTTGTCGATCATCACGAACAGGGGGAGACGCTGGCCGTGGCGCGTCCGGTTCTCGAGGGCGTGCTCGAGGTCGCGGGTGGCGTCCTCGACCTCGTAGTAGGGGGCCTTGCTCGGCAGGCGCTTTTTCAGGTGGCGTGTGGCCTCGGGGTCCCAGTGGGTGCGCTCGATGAACCGCTCGACCGCGCGCTCCAGGGGAATTCCGGCACACATCCCGTCGGTGTCGGCGTGGTGGCGGATCACGATCGGGCGGTTCGCGAGGATGGCCCGGCGGATCCGGTCGGCGATGGCCTCGAGCCCGGGACGAAGGTCCTCGAGCGCCTCCCACTCGATCAGGGGGTCGACACTCTCGGGGGCCGCGAGGTCGGCCAGGGCGTTCTCGTGGTGCTCGCGCACCGTCTCCGCGCGGTCAGCCTCGAGCTCGCTCAGTGCCTCGGTCTCGATCTGCAGGCCGTGGCCGCCCCGTTCTACCTCGCCGACCACGTGGACGAGGTCACCCACCTCGATATCCGGATACGCCCGGACCCCGGCTCGTTCGAAGGCGGCACACGGGACGACGCCGGTCGGGTCACCCACGTGGAACAGCGTCGGCCCGGACGTCTGCTTGATCTGGACGACCTCGGCGTGGAGGTGTACCGTCTCGGCCTCGTGGTCGTCGAGGTTCGAGACCTGGACGATGTCGTGGGTGTGGTGGATGTCGGCGGTCTCGTACGCCGGCGGATCGACGGGCGTGAAGCTCAGGTCGCCGTCCTCCCGGACCGCGGTGAGTTCGACGATCAGTTCCTCGCCCTCCTCGTAGCTTCCCTGGTAGTTCGACTCGTGGGCGAGCCCGGAGACGGCGGGCGCGAGTTCGACGAAAAATCCGTAGGGGACTGTCGCGTCGACGGTAGCGTGGTAGTAGGCACCCTCGGTGAGGTCCTCGGGGGTACAGTCGTCGTCGAGCCGGTACACCGTGCGTGCCGGCCCGTCGAGTTCGGCGTCTGTCATATGGTCTCGATTCGGCGTGAGCGGGTTTAATCCTGTTGAGACGTGTCGACGGGAGCCGTGAGTCCGGACGACCGACCGGTGTGTGGGAGGTGGGACCGCTCACGGGAGCGCGTCCGCACACGCGACGAGATCGTCCTCGGTCGTCCACCGGCACAGTCGTCCGGCGTCCTCGAGCATCTCGAAGATGGCGATCTGCATTCCGCTGTAGGGGTCATCGACATCGACCCCCGTGTCGACTTCGCCGGGATCGATATCGCCGTACTCGCGTGTGAGTACGTGCGTCTTCCGGAAGTACTCCTCGAGGGCGGTGAAGTACCCCTGCTCGACCAGGAATCCCCCCTGTGCGTGCTCTGCGACGCCGACGATGGCGTCCGCGTAGTCCGCCAGGATCCGGAACTTGAGGTAGGTGTTCGTCCACTCGCTCCGGACATCGATCATCAGAAATGCGTACGCGTCCGGACGCCGGTTGAGGCGGTCCTTGACCAGCTGTAGCCGCCGGATCTCCGGATCGCCGTAGCTCCCGAGGACGAAGTACGCCCGTTCCGCGGAGAAAATCGGGGACAGCTCCGCGACGCTCTCCTTGATCGCCTGGTACTCCGCCGGCGTGAGTGTGGTGTCGTGGAGGTACTCCGCTGCCGTCTCGGCGAGTTCCTCGACCGTTGCCGGGTCCTCGCTCATCCAGTGGACCGTCTCGCGGGGCGTGCTTCATACTGTCGGCTATATCGGAAGGCGTACCGTTTCAAACCAATTCGTATTTGAGCGAAACGCTTTTGCACGAACTGCTCTAACGCTCCGGTATGAGCACGCCGGACCGGCCGACGAGCGACCTCGAATCCGTCCGGAAGCGCCTCGATGTCGTCACCCAGGAGACGCGGTTCTCGCTCGTCCAGGACATCCTCGGGCACCCCTCGGGGTTGCCGACGCTGAAGGAACTCGATTACGTGAACCCCGACAAGAGCCGGACGACGATCAGCCAGCACCTCGACCGGCTCGTCGACGCCGAGGTCGTCGAGGAGGTGCTGCTCCCCGAAGATCGGCGGCAGAACGACCTGCCCTACACGTTCTACAGCCTGAGCGATCGCGGTCGGGCGTTCCTCGAGGAGCACAAACTCCTCCGCGCGGAAGACACGCTCCGGGAGATCTACGATAGCGTCGAGAAGACCGACGAGATCCGCCGATACGAGAACGCGCCGCGTCCGGAACGTTGAATCCGTTTTCCGGGAGGGAAGCCACCGAGCGGAAGCCTTAGCAGGACGGCGTCCCCAGCGTTCCCATGCCCAACCGGGTCATCGGCATCGCCGAGGACACCATCGAGTTTGTCCTCGACGCCGCCCGCGACGCACATCCCGACGAGTACATGGGCCTCCTGCGGGGCGAGCGCGCGCGCCGGGTCGGCGTCGACCGGGACGGCCTCGTCGTGACGGACGTCCTCGTCATCCCGGGCACGGAGTCCAACCCCACGAGCGCGACCGTCAAGACGAACATGATCCCCAACATGCGCCGGGTGGGGAGCGTCCACTCCCACCCGAACGGCGTCCTCCGGCCCAGCGACGCCGACCTGCAGACGTTCGGGACGGGAGAGGCCCACATCATCCTCGGGCATCCCTACCGGCGCGGCGACTGGCGCGTCTTCGACCGCGAGGGCGAGCCCCGGGAACTGCCGGTGCTCAAGGCCGACCTCCAGGACCCCGAGGACTTTTTCGACTTCGACGAGTCGGATCTGGACCTGTAGACTACTCGGCTCGTTCCAGAAGCGACCCGACCGTCGTGGAGTTGTCGATCCCGGTCGCGACGCCGTCGGCAATGACCTTGTACGCGACGCCGATCGTCCCGGCGAGGAGGATCAGATACCCCACGAGCAGGAAGACGAGTCCGATCAGGAGCAGTATCGGATTCCCCTCGGCGAACGGCCCCCCGGTCCCGGCGCTGAACATCCCGAACCCGACGCTCAGTAAGAACCCCCCGCCGAAGTAGATCGCGACTAGGTACAAGATCAACGACACGCCGTACCGCACCGCCGCACCTGTGCTGACTCGTGACACGCCCACCACCTCAACCGGGTGATTGATAAATCCATCCGGCGACACGGCGTTTGCAGGAGAACCAGTAGAGTGCAGCGGGTGGAAACTGGCGGCGATCGGCTCTTACAGCAGTCCGGCGTCGACCAGCCGATCGACCGCCTCGCGGAGCCGGTCCGTGC
>CAYSJP010000082.1:0-3177 GCA_964431395.1 uncultured Halobacteriales archaeon | reverse complement strand
TACAGCAGTCCGGCGTCGACCAGCCGATCGACCGCCTCGCGGAGCCGGTCCGTGCTGTTGGCATACGAGATCCGGGCGTAGCCGGGCGTGCCGAAGGCGCTCCCCGGAACCGTCGCGACGTGGGCCTCGCCGATGGCCTCCTCACACCACGTCGTGTCGTCCTCGGCGACGGGCAGCATCATGTAGAAGGCCCCGCCGGGCTTTGCGACGTCGACGTCGTGGTCCGCGAAGAGATCGAGCAGCATGTTCCGGCGCTCCTCGAACGCGGCGCGCATCTCCGCGACCGCGTCGCCGGTGTTTTCGAGCGCCTCGACGCCGGCGTGCTGGACGAAGTTCGCGGCGCAGGTGACCGAGTGGGTGTGGAGTTTCCCGGCCTGGTCGACCAGTTCCTCGGGGGCGGCGAGGTAGCCCAGCCGCCAGCCCGTCATCGCGTAGGCCTTCGAGAAGCCGTTGATCGTGATCGTGCGTTCCTGCATGTCCGGGAGCGCCCCCAGCGAGACGGGCGGTTCGCCGTACGTCATCTCCCGGTAGATCTCGTCGGAGATGACGGCCACGTCGTGCTCGACGGCGAGGTCGCGCACGGCCTCCATGGCATCGTCGGAGTACACCGCCCCGGTCGGGTTCGAGGGAGTGTTCACGACGAGCATCTCGGTCTCGTCGCTCACGGTTTCGGCGAGGTCCTCGAGCGCGGGTTCGAGCGCGAAGTCGTGTCGAGCGAGGTCGACCCGCGAGAGGTCGCCCCCCGCGAGTTTCACCATCGCCTCGTAGGACACCCACGCCGGGTCCAGCAGGACGACCTCGTCGCCGGGCCCGATGAGCGCCTGGATCGTCTCGTAGAGGGCCTGCTTGCCCCCGGGCGTGACGATGAGGTTCTCCGGGCCGTAGCCGAGGCCACAGTCGCCGAGGTAGTCGGCGATGGCCTCCCTGAGTGCCGGGATCCCGTTGGAGGTGGTGTAGCCGTGGTTGCCGGCGTCGAGTGCGTCCTTCGCGGCGTCGACGACGTTCGCGGGCGTCTCGAAGTCCGGTTCGCCGACGCTCAGGTCGACGACGTCCACTCCCTCCGCCTCCAACTGTGAGGCCTGGTTGCTGATCGACACTGTCGCGCTCGGTTCGACTCGGCTGATGCGGTCTGTGAAATCCATGTGTTGTCAGAGTCCTTCGACGAGGTCGATCGCGCTCTCGACGGCGTCGGCCGCCCGGCCGATCCGGTCGCGGGCTTCTTCGACGGTCATGCCGGGCCCGGTCACCCCGAGCGTGACCGGCGTGTCGCGGTCGAGGCTGATCTCCGTGAGGCTCTTTGCGGCCGCGTGGCCGATGAGCCGGTCGTGGTCGGTGTCGCCGGTGACGATGGCGCCCACGACGACCACCGCCTCGATCTCCTCGCGCCGCGCCAGCCGATCGGCCGCCAGCGGCGTGTCGTAGGTCCCGGGGACGTGCACCGTCTCGACGACCGTCGCGCCCTCTTCGGTGGCCGCCTCGCGGGCCGCCTCCTCCATGCGTTCGGTGATCGGGCGGTTGAACCGCGCGACCACGAGTCCGAGCGCGACCATGTGAGTTGCGTGGGAACCGGTCCGTATAGAACTACCGAAGCGGGCGGAGAACGACCCGTCACGGCGGGTTCGACGCTCACACCAGAACCGACTTATGACGACGTGCGTAGTACGAGCCAATGAAACGACGGGCGTTCGTCACGACCGCCGTCGCGGGCGGGATCACCGCCGGCCTGTCGGGTTGTGCCGGCGTGCTCGGATCGGGCGACGAACCGGTCCCCGACCCGGTCGACCTCTCGGGTGGGAAGTTCGACGACCGGGGCGGGATGGAGATCGGGCCACACGGCGGGCCGAACGGGCAGGTGTACTACGCCGAGAACTCCCCCACGACACACGACAATCCGGCGTGGTTCCACACGCTCTCTCATGGCCTGTTTCCCTACCACTTCGACCGACTCGACGGGGGGTGGGACGCGGAGGTGGTGTACGTGACGGACTACTCCGCCACCGACCACGAGCCGGTCGACCGGGAGGGCACCCAGTACATGCCGTCCCCGACCGCGGCGGACACGTTCGCCGACGCGACCGATCTCACCTTCGTCGTCGAGAGCGGGGTGATGGGTGGCATGGGGCCGGATCTGTTCCCGTTCTCCGCGGAGGACGACGCGGACTCGTTCGCGGACGATCACGGCGGCAGGCTGATCGGCTTCGACGACATCGACCGCCAGCTCGTCGACACGATCAGCCAGGAGATGTAGGGGGGATCGTCCGGCCATCCGGGAACGGGAATCCCATCCTGCGGGGGACGGCCGGGAGGAACCACCCCGTTTAAGCGGGCGTCGGGAGAACGACCGCACATGATCGGATCGGATTCGCCGACGCTCGGAATCGTCGGTGCCGGACAGCTGGGACGCATGCTCGCGGAGGCCGCCGCGCCGCTGGGCGTGGACGTCGTCGTCTCGGACCCGACGCCCGACCCCCCCGCGGCCCCCGTGGCGAGCGAGACCATCGAGGGGGGTTTCGAGGACCGCGGGACGATCCGCCGGGTCGCCGAGGTCGCCGACTACCTCACCTTCGAGATCGAACTCGTCGATCCCGACGTCCTCGAAGCGGTCCGGGAGGAGACGGGAGTGCCCGTGCATCCCGACCCCGAAACCCTCCGGACGATCCAGGACAAGCTGGTCCAGAAGCGCCGCCTGGAGGAGGCGGGCGTCCCCGTGCCCCCGTTCCGACCCGTCGACGACCGCGGGGATCTGGAGGACGCGATCGCCGAGTTCGGCTACCCGGTGATGCTCAAGGCCCGGGAGGGCGGCTACGACGGCCGGGGGAACTTCCCGATCCGGGAGCCGGACGACGTCGACGACGCGCTCGAGGCGGCCCCGGGAGCGATGCTCGTCGAGCAGATGATCGACTTCGAACGGGAACTGTCGGTGATAGCCGTGAAAGCCGACGGCGAGGAGGCGACCTTTCCCGTCGGGGAGAACGTCCACGAGCCCGAGATTCTCCGACGGACGATCGTCCCCGCCCGGGCCCCCGACACGACCCGCGAGCGTGCCACGTCCGTCGCACGTGACGTCCTCGCGGAGATGCAGGGTCGGGGCGCCTACGGGATCGAACTGTTCGAGGCCGACGGGGAGATCCTGGTCAACGAGATCGCCCCCCGGGTGCACAACTCCGGACACTACAC
>CAYSJP010000081.1:0-8970 GCA_964431395.1 uncultured Halobacteriales archaeon | reverse complement strand
GAACTCCTCCATCAGCCGGGCGGCCTGTTCCTTGCAGTCCCCACAGAGGCGCTCGCCGCCGGCACACTCCTCGTACACCCGGGTCGCGAACTCGTCGTCGTCCGCGGCGAGCAGGTAGGTGTACAGCTCGTAGACGGGGCAGTCGTCGGGCTCGCCGCCCAGCTCGCGCTGGAGTTCCGCCGTCTCCCGCCCGCCCGTCGTCGCGGCTTTCACCTTGTCGTAGCCCTCCTCGGGGTCGTCGAGCAGGCTGATGTGACTCGCCGGCACCGAGGAGGACATCTTCCCGCCCGTGAGCCCGGTCATAAAGCGGTGATAGATCGAGGAGGGCGGAACGAACCCGTATCCCCCCTCCTCGACCTCGACCTCGCGGGCGAGATCCTCCGCCTCCTCCCGCGAGAGGTCGAAGGCATCGACGTGGGCGTCGTAGACGCGCTTCTCGCCCTCGACGGCCTCGATCAGCGCCTCGAAGGCCTCCTCGGTCGCGTTGCGGTCGAGAAAGCGCACGCGGGGGCGGAGCGGTTCCTTTCCCGTCGCTTCCAGCTTCTCGATGGCCGCGGCGCGGGCCTCGGATTGCTCCGCGTTCTCGCGCACCCGCTTCGCGGCCCCGGCACACCGCACCGTCTCCTCCTCGCCCCCACCGAGTGCATCGTACGCCTCCGCGATGAGGCCGCGCTCGGCCGGCGTCGCCTCGAAGCTCGCGTACGCCTCGGTCACGCCGAAATAGCGCATCCGGGAAGCGAGGTCCCGCGCCAGGCGCATGTGGGGGTCCTGGTCCGGACCGACGGGGATGACCGTGGGTTTGGGCTCCTCGATCTGCGGATAGAGGATGTCGGCCATCTGGGTGATGACCGACTCCATGTGGGAGACGTCGGTCTCCCCGTCGAAGTCGTAGATGGCCTGCATCTCCGAGAAGTTGGCCTCGGCGCCGAGTTCGAACGCCAGGTCCTGCACCTCGCGGTTCGTCGACTGCCGGTACAGGGTGCCCTCCTCGGGGTCAAAGCCCAGCGCGAGCAGAGAGAGGAGGTAGTCGCGGCTGTGCTCGTCGATCTCCGCCCACGAGAGCCCGCGGGCGGCGTGGGCCTCCAGGTCGGCGATCAGGCCGTAGGCGTCGGCACCCTGCTGTTGGTGCCAGATGATCTCGTCGAAGACGAGTTTGTGGCCGATGTGGGGGTCGCCCGTGGGCATGAAGCCCGACAGCGCTGCTGCGGGGTCGCCGTCGCGAAGCGCCTCGACCACGCGGCGGTAGTCGCGGTGGCCGAAGATGACCCCCCGGCGCATCAGGTAGTGGGGGTTCGGCACGTCGGGCAGGATCTCGTCGAACTCCTCGATGCCGAACTGCGTGAACAGCTCCCCGTAGTCGCCGACGGTGGCCGATCCCCAGGGATCGAGCACCACGTCGTCGGCGCCGGCGGCGGTGCCGCCGTCGGGTCGAGCGGCCGGCGCATTTCCCGGTGTCGGTTCCTCCGGCGCGTCCTCGGTCGGGTCCGTGTCGCGTGTCATGGGTATCGTTTCAGTCGCTCCTCGGGCGGTTCGATCGAAAAGCGGAGGGAGCAACGCGCCCCGGCGTCAGGCGCGGCGGGCCGGGGTCGCGAGACTGTCCACTTCCGGACGGCTCCGCCAGCGCCAACGGGAAGTGGACACCATACCCACGAGTTTTCGGAGCGACGGCTTATATTTTGCCCATTCACCCGGCGATCCGCGGGGAGACGCGGCCGAGGACCCGCTCACCGGTCTTCGCTGAACGCGTCGCGCAGCGCGACCGTCTGCCGGAGCTGGGAGCTGAAGGGAAAGCCGTCGGCGGTGCGCCGGGCCACCACGGTCAGGCGGACGATGTACGAGCTGAGGATCAGAAAGGGGGTGAACCCGCCGACCAGAACGGCCGGGACGAGAACGTTCATCACTGACTGGGACAGTACGGGCGTCGCGCCGGGGGCCGTGTACAGCAGCATCAAGACGGTCGCGGCGACCTGGACCGGGAGCCCGACGTACAGCAGGTACCGCGCGAGTTCCGACACCTCCGACTCGATGAACGTCCCCCCGAACATCCGGTTGGCCACGACGATGTGTTCGAGCGTATCGGCCAGGCGGGTGAGCTGGTCGGTGACGCGGTCGGTGAACTCCTCCGAGTACTCCCGCTGGAGGTACCACGCCCGGTGGACGTGGTTCTCGTAGTTCGTGTTCAGCGACACGAACAGGGCGTGTTTCATATCGCTGGCCGGGCGCTCGAGCAGGTCGACGACGTGGTCCGTGTGCGTCTGCAGCCCCGTCACCAGTTCGTCGAGTTCCTCCCGGGTCCGCCGGGTCCGTCCCTCGGAGACCAGCCCGCCGAGGTACTCGATGTCCGTCCGGGCGGAGTCGAACAGGGTGAGAAAGAAGGCGTCGGGCTTGACCGGCAACACCGGCTGTCCGACCGTCTCCCCGACCGCCTCGCGGTAGGAGATCGTCTCCTGGATCTTCGTCCTGACCTCTCCCGGTGACTCGAGTCGCTGGCCGAGGATGAACTGGCCGAGCGACGTGACGATGGCGATGAGCGTGAAGTTGGCGGCGATGAGCGCAAAGAGGACGAACAGCACGGGCGTCTCATCGACGAGCGGGACGGCCCCGGAGAGCACGACCGCCGCCAGCGCACCGGCCAGGAGGCCGACCTGCACGAGGCTCACCAGCCGCCGGTCGCCGGATATCACGACCCACTCCCCGGGATCGTACCGGAACAGCGCGAACTCGAACGCGAGCCAGGATCGCCAGGTCACGTTGATTCCCCTCCCCGCATGGTGTCACGGAGGTTCAGGATTGACATAAAAATCGGCCTTTCCCGAACACGACGGGGGTCCCCGACCCCCGCCACGGAGCAGTCCCGACGCCTACGGGCGGAACGGGCCCACCCGTGGTGATCCCGGGATGGTCGAGGATCCCGGAGCGGTTCATGATGACTACCGTAGCGTGTTACCGCTCCGACCGCCCGACAGCGGGCGGTCGATGGAGTATACTGTCGGACGGAGGCAATGATACGTTCCGCCGGGCGACGGCCCCGGCGGAGATTATCAAACGTTCCGTCCGATAGTATAATTGCCTACGGTAGTCAGTATCAGGGCGTCTCGCGGGACACGGTCCGCCACGAAATTCCCCCCGTGGGGTCGGTCAGCGCGAAAACCGCCCGCTTTCGCACGCCGCCGGCCAGGCGCACGTACAGCGCGAGTTCGCGCGGTTCGAACGCGTACTCCGGCGGGAGCACCCACACGAGCGCCTCCGAGTGGCCCAGCTCCGACACCGACGTCACCTCGGCGTACGTCCGGAAGTCGGCGCCGAACTTGAACCCGGTCTTGGGGACGACGCCGTCCTCGCGGAGTCGCTCGTAGACGGCGAGTCGGCGGTCGAAGCGCTCGCCCTCGACCGCCAGCCCCCGTGTTTCGATCGCCGCTTCCCCCCCTTCGACGGAGAGGGACCCCCGCCGGGCGAGCGACGCGGCCTCGACGAGCGACAGTTGAAGAGCCGTCACCTCCTCGCGCCCGCCGACCGGCTGGCCGTAAAACCCCGACTCGTACAGCGGGTCGGGGGGATCGGGGAGGAGCACGCGATCCGTGAGCAACACCCCCTCGGCTCGAGGGGGATCGTGTGCGGTCGCCCCGTCGATCCCCCGGCGTTCGGTGGCGAGATACGTCACCGACCCCTCCTCGTCGGCGATCGCGATGGTCGCGTCGCCGAGCGTCGACGCCGGCACCGCCTCGCGCTCGCCGATCGCCCGGACGTGGTGTGCGACCGCGCCACCCCGGGGATCGGCCCCGCGCTCGTACACCGCGAAGTCCGCGCCGTCGTGGGGGTTCTCGACCCAGCCCTCGCGCTCGGGCGCGAGGTAGAATCCCCGGGCTCGCAGGTCGGCGTAGGCGAGAAAGCGTGCGGCCGCGCCGTCGTCGTCGACGGCGTCGATGAACCCGGCGAACCCCATCCCGTCGACGGCGTCGATGTCGCCGCGGTACAGGAGGTGGGCTGCCTCCACCGTCGCGAGCGCGATCTCGTTTCCACCCAGGGGGCGTCCGTAACCCCGCGCGTCGTGGAACTGCTGGCGGGCGTGGCCCCCGAGAACGACCGCGCCGTCGCGTCTGCGTGCCTCCATGGCCGACGCGAGGGCTCGGGCCCCCAAAGCGCCTGTGTTCCCGGACCACGACCGCCGGGTCGACGGGGCGAGTCACCCCTCCACCGGGGCGTGATCGAGCGCCGAACACGCCGCGTCGAGACACCGCCGCCCCCCGCCGGTGTCGAAGACGGGAAGCCCGCAGTCACAGGACCCCGCAGTCGTCCCCGCAGGCAGCGAAAAGCCCGTTTCACAGTCGGGGTAGTTCTCACACCCCAGAATGAGCCCGCCACGCCGGAGAACGAGCAGGTCACCGCCACACGCCGGGCAGTCGAACAGCCGATCGAAGCGTTCCCGGACCGCGGCGTCGAGGGATTCGCAGGCACGGTCCACACAGACCTCGAACGTCTCGCCGCGCTCGACGCGCATCCGCGGGAGCGAGCACGTCCCACACCGCGCCTCGAGCACGGTCGCGTCGCGGGGAATCGAGTGGCGCAGCGAGCAGCCGAGACAGGAGACCGCCCCCCGCTCCCGGAGCAGGGAGCCGCCACAGTCCGGACACCACCCCACCTCGCGCCCGGCGGCGGAGACGGGGTAGCGACCGTGTGCGTGTTCCTCGTGGCAGGTCACGGTGAGGCGCCGATCGTCGGCCGTGGCCTCGACGGTTGGGCCGTCGGGCGACCACGAGACGGAGTCGGCACGGGTGAGCCACGCGACCGGTCGGTACCCCTCCCGGTCGTGGACGAGCACCGTGCCGTCGGGCTTCTCGATCAGGAGGACCGCGCCGCGCTCCTCGCGGTCCTCGGCGCCCTCGAAGCGGACGGTGCAGTCGCCGGCGAGCATCGAGATCGAGTCGAGGTGGGCGGTGTCGGGGGCCATCACCCACGCGTGGCCCCGTTTTCGTACTTGTACGTTCCGACCGCGTCTGGCTCGTCGAGCGGACCTACTCGGACGACGAGCAGAACATCATCATCCTGATCTACACCACGCCGGACGGCGAGCAGTACTTCCGGAAGGAACGGGCGCTCACTTCCTTCACCGACGTCCGGGACACCACGGCGGCGGTCGAGGCCGCCCCCCGCAACCTCGGGACGGTCGAGGACGAGGAGCGGCGGGGGCGGTACGCAACCGAGGCCCGCCGGATGGCCGAGGAAAACGACCCCGACGACGTGATCTGATGCCGAGCGCTCTCACTGCGTACCGCCGATCGGCGTGACCGGCCCCGCCCTACGGCGAGCGTCGTCGGAGCACGTGGTAGGACTCCTTCAGCCGCTCCGTGAACGCCGGACGGTCCCAGGGCTCCCACGCGTACTCGATCGATCCGAGCGTCGACCCGTTACCCTCCGGGAGTCGGTGGGCGGCGTTCGTCGGCCCGCCGGTGACTGCGGCGCGTCCGTCGGCATCTGGCGCGAACGTGAGGGCGCCGACGCGCACGCCCTCGAACCCCACGGTGTCGAGGCCCTCCGCCCAGTCGGTAGCGATGCGCCGTTTGCCGGAGGGGTCCGCGACGTTCAGGAGCACCCACGGGAGTCGCCCCTCTAACGCCGTTCCCCCCGGATCGACGTGGACGTCGGTCAGCGAGTCGTACGACGCGGCCTCCGGGTTCCCGTTTCCGTACCGGAGTCGGCCCGTCTCGACGGCGTCGAAGGGGACCTCCGTCCCGGTCGCCGGGACGGTGTAGCCGCGGTTGACCGGTTCCCGCACGGGGACGAATCCAGCAGTCCCGTCGCGGTAGGCGTCGATCGGGAGGCCGGCCTCCCCGCCGAACTCCCGGGCGAAGGCGTCGTATCGCGCGTCGACGAGCAGTCGCGACGCGTCCGGTCCGGCGAGGTGGACGGCGAAGTCCGCCGTCGCCTCCGCGTCTACCCCGAGGGGGAGGTCGGTCCTGCGACCGGTCAGTCCGATCGTCAGGAGGGCGTTCGTCCGCGTCCAGTCCACCGGATCGGGCAACTCCTCGAACTCGAGCCGGAAGCAGAGTCCCTCCGGGTCGTGGGTAACCTGCAACCCCGTGAGCGTGCGATCCGGCGGGGCCGACGTCGTCCCGTCGGGCGAAATCGTGTCCGCGCCGGTCCAGTCCCCCTCCGACCCGTCGAGCGAGACGGCGTCGACCGGCTCGAACGCCAGGAGGCCGAAGCGCTGTTCCGGCGTCTCGACGTTCGACCAGTAGGGCCGCCGGCCCGGGACCGACCGGGCGTCGAGGTTCCACGTCCGCTTGAACCACTCGTCCTGCCAGCTAAACGCGATTCCGCCCGCGGTTCCGGCGCGGTCGACGTCCTCGAACATGGCGGCGACGATCTCGCCCTGCTCCCGTTCGGTGTGGCGGCCCTGATCGCGGCCGTGGACGTTCCGGTGGGCGATCCCGCGGGAGCTCGGGACGCCGAACTCCCCGATCAGGACCGGGTGGTCCGTGTGGTCGACGAGGTCGTTCAGGTACCCCGCGTAGTTGTTGGGTTCGCCGCGGTGGTCGGTGTACCCGACGTACTCCGGCGTCTCGTTCAGAAAGTCCGGGTAGTAGGGGTAAACGTGGTAGGCGGCCAGCGTCCCGGGGTCGAACGCGTCCGTGGACTCGATGGCGTCCGGATCGACGCTCACGCGGTCCTCGTTTCGGAACGGTTCGTAGGGGTGAGAGAGGGGGTCCGTCGTCGTCCAGTTGACGAACGCGACGGGGCGCTGGGTGCCGTGTACGTCCGACTCGTGGGAGACGGCCCCGTCCAGGCGGCCGGCCAACCAGCGCTCGAACGGGGCGGCTCCCCGGGTCCGGAGGAACCGCCCGTCGTACCCTCCGTCCGCGCCGCGCTCGTTCGTCTCGGCGACGACCTCGGGTGGCCACTCGATGCCGAACAGGAAGCCGAGGGTGTGGTCGCTGACGTCGGCGTCGTACTCCCCCGCGGCGTGACCCGGGCGTTCGGGGAGCGTCGTCCCGCCGTGGACGGCGTCGACGGTCCGCCGGAGTTCGGCGTCGACCGTCTCCGACACCGTGGTCGCGTCGCCCGCGTCCAGAAGATCCCGCGTGGGAACCCACGTCCCCTGGAGTAACAGGAGTGGCTCGCTCGCCGCCCGGTTGTACGCCGCGAGTGCGCGGTAAAACGCCGGCGGATGGATCGTGTAAGTCCGGACGACGTTCGCGATCTCGCCGATCGCGGGCAGCCAGCGATCGTACTCCTCGCGGGTGATCGCCGCCTCCCCGGGGAACCGGCCGGGTTTCGCCATCCCGACGTTGACGCCGCGGACGGACAGCGGCCGATAATCCCCGTCGCGCAACCGCTCGAACCCCCCGGATCCGACCCGGAACGGCGGGCGGTTCGATCCACCGGGGTCGCTCCCGGGCGAGTCGGTGGGGTCACTCCCGGCCGACCCGCCGAACACACACCCAGCCGTGCCGACCGCACCAAGGATAGCTGTAGAGGCGAGAAACTGTCGTCGATCCACGTGTCAGGGTTCGGGCGTGGCCGTATTACCGCATCGGAACCCCGATGCATCGAAGCGCCGGCTGTGGTGCAAAACGCCCCACTCAGTACTCCACGACCGCGGTCCTCCTCAGCCCTCGACGACCACGGTCCGCGTCTCGCGGACGGGCGCGAGCGGGAGGTCGGCGAAGGCGACCTCGATCGCGAACTCCAGGCGCTCGTCGGTGCCGAACACGCCCACCGGAACCGTCAGCGCGTCGTCGAGGTACGCCTCCTTCGCCGTCATCTCGACGCCGTTCACCGTGACGCGAACGCCGGCGCGGGCACTCCCGGCGGTCGTACGCACGGTCACCTCCCGGAGGTCGTTCTCCCCGCGGTGGATGGAGTCGGGGAACGCGCCCCACTCGATCTCGACCGCCGGCAACTCGCCCGCGTTCTCGTGGACGCGCTCGGCGACCCCCTCCGAGAGACCCGCCTCGACCAGCCCCTCGACGCCCGCAGCGCGGGCGTCGGCGGGGGAGTCGATCCCCGCCTCCGCGAGTTTGTGGGCGCGGCCCGTCCCCACGCCGTCGATCGCGGCCAGCCCCACCGCGTCCTCGGGGACGCTGTTCTCGACGCGCGCCTCGACCCGGCGGACCAGGTTCGCGTCGCGGGCGCCGCCAAAGCGCTCCGCGAAGGCGTGCAGGGCAGCCAGCAGGCGGACTGCGTTGCGCCGGATCACCCACGCGTCGCTCTCGAGTTCGGCGGGGACCGAGCCGCGGGTGCTGGCCTCGAGGATCGCGAGCACCTTCCGCGCGCCGGGCGACATCTCGCGGCGCCCGATCACGGACTGGATCGCGTCGCGCTCGTCGCTCCGGGCGTTCACGCTGTCGAACTCGGCGGCGCACGCGACCGCTTTCAAAACGTCCGCCTCGGTTATCTCGCCGGTCGCGAGGTCGTGGAACCGCGAGGCGGTGGCGAGCCGGAGGTAGAACTTCGAGGCCAGATTCCCCAGCGGGGTGGCCTCCAGACCCAGTTCCTCCGTCTCGATGAAGCCACGGTCGACCAGATCCTCCAGCGTGTCCCGCAGGCGATCCCGGAGCGTCGCGTAGTCGTACTCCTCGGGGCTGCTCTCCGCGCGGACGTAGTAGAACGTGGTCTCGAGCCAGTCCATCACGTCGTCGACGTCCCGCACCGTCCCCAGCGCGACCTCCGCGACGAGGTGCGAATCGAGATCCTCCGCGAGGCGGGACTCGAGGGGTCTGCCCTCCCGCAGCAACCGGCGGTACCGGGAGGCGTCGGCGCCGTCACACACCACCCACGCGTAGCCCACGTCGTCGTACTCCGGTCTGCCCGCCCGCCCGAGCATCTGCAGGATGTCGATCGGACTCATGTCTACTTCCCCCTCCAGGGGGTCGTGGTACTTCGTGTCCCGGATGACGACCGACCGGGCAGGGAGGTTCACGCCCCACGCGAGCGTCGACGTCGAAAAGAGCACCCTGATTTTTCCCTCAC
>CAYSJP010000080.1:0-9098 GCA_964431395.1 uncultured Halobacteriales archaeon | reverse complement strand
AGGCGATGGACCGGATCTACGGCTCGCTCGCCCGCGGCGAGGACGTTCTCTTCGAGGGGGCCTGCGGGACGGGCAAGACACTAGCAGCACTGGCGCCCGCACTGGAGTACGCCGACGCCACCGACCGCACCGTCGTCATCACGACGAACGTCCACCAGCAGATGCGCCAGTTCGTCACCGAGGCCCGCGCGATCCGGGAGGCCGAGTCCATCCGGGCGGTCGTGTTCCGCGGGAAGGCCTCGATGTGTCACATCGACGTGGGCTACGAGGAGTGCCAGGTTCTCCGGGATAACACCCGCGACCTCGTCGAGGCGGAGGGCGACCGCGCCCAGTTGGAGCGCCGCCAGCGCCAGCTCCTCCGCGAGAGCCAGGACGGCAGTTCGGAGGCGACCGAGGCCCGGGCGGCGGTGATGGACGAACTCGACGCCCTCGATGATCGCCTCGAGGACATCCGGGAGCGCGCGACCTGCGACAACTACTACGCGAACCTCACGACCGACCCCGCCGACTTCGAGCGCTGGCTGTACGACGGCGTCCGCACGCCCGACGACGTCTACGAGTGGGCCGGCGACCGCGGGGAGTGTGGGTACGAGCGCCTGAAGGAGGCAATGGGCGGGGTCGACCTGGTCGTTTGCAACTACCACCACCTGCTCGATCCGACCATCCGGCGACAGTTCTTCCGGTGGATCGACCGGGATCCCTCGGAGGTGATCACCGTCTTCGACGAGGCCCACAACATCGAGTCCGCGGCGCGGGACCACGCCACCCGAACCCTCTCGGAGCGCACCCTCTCGGGCGCGCTCGACGAGTGCCGGGAGGTCGAGGACCCCCGCGCCGACGCGGCCGCGAACGTCCTCGATCCGTTTCTGGGGGCGCTGGTCGGGACCTACGAGGACGACTTCGGTTTCGGCGACCGCGAGGCGGTCGGCGAGACCTGGGAGGACGTTCCGGTCGACAACGACGAGGGGCGCGACGACCTCACCCGGGCGTTTCTCGGCCGGTACACCGGTCCCGGCTTCGAGACGGACCTCGCGGCGGCGCTCGAACTCGGCGCCGACCTCGAGGAGCGCTACGAGGAGGCCTACCGCGAGGGCGAGACCGACACCCGCCGGGAGAGCCAGACCCTCGAGGCGGCCGGGTTCGTCGAGGCGTATCTCGAGGAGGGCGCCGAGACGGGCCAGTACCCCATCGTCGCGGTCCGCCGGGACGCCGGCACCGGCGAGGTGTACGGCCGCGCCGAACTGTACGCCTGTATTCCGCGTGACGTCACCCGATCGCTGCTCGCGGACGTCCACGCGAGCGTCCTCATGAGCGCCACCCTCCGGCCGTTCGACGTGACCGCCGACGTGCTCGGGATGGACGATCCGGCGACGATGGCCTTCGGCCTCTCCTTTCCCGAGACGAACCGTCGTACGTTCGCGGTGGACGCGCCGCCGCTGTTCGCGAGCGCCCGCGACGATCCGGAGACGCAAGCGGTCGTGGCGGGGGCGCTCTCGGACGCGATCGAGTTCACGCCGGGCAACACGCTCGTTTTCTTCCCCAGCTACGCCGAGGCGGAGCGGTACGCCGGCAGCCTGGATCGGGAGGTGTACCTCGACGAGCCGGGCACCCGGGTCCAGGACCTGAAGGAGTCCTTCGTCGCTGACGACGACGCCGCCCTGTTCACCTCGCTGTGGGGCACGCTGACGGAGGGGGTCAGCTTCGACGGCGACGACGCCCGCTCGGTCGTGGTCGTGGGCGTTCCCTACCCGCATCTCGACGACCGCGCGGGGGCGGTCCAGGACGCCTACGACGCCGCCTTCGACGACCCCGACGCCGGTTGGGAGTACGCCGTCGAGGTGCCGACGGTCAGAAAGACGCGCCAGGCTCTCGGGCGGGCGCTGCGCTCGCCCCGGGAGGTCGGCACCCGGATCCTGATCGACCGGCGCTACACCGCCGCCGACATGGGCGAGTACTCGGTTCGGGGGACGTTCCCCGAGGAGGAGCGCGCGGAGCTGATCGACGTGGCGCCCGACAAGCTCAAGTTCGCGATACTGAACTTCTACGGCGAGCACGACGCGTGGGACGGCGATCCGCCGGCGCCCTGATGAACAGTTCTCCCCGGTTCCATCGACGCCCCGGCTGGAACGTCTCATACTGATTTCGCCTGGGTCGACCCCGAGGCGGTTCACGACACCGCTGTCGCTGGTGGATCGAGCTTCGTGAGAAGTGGTTCCGAGGAAGTCAAGCTCGCTGCAGGTTCGCAGCGCGCGGGCCCTTCGGTGACTGTTCGATGTCGAACTCGACGTCCTCGCCCTCCTCGAGGTCGGGCCCGCCCACGTCCTCCATGTGGAAGAAGATGTCGTCGTCCGCGTCGTCCGTTTCGATGAAACCGTAGCCCTTCCGATCATGGAAGAAGGCAACCGTACCTTGTGTCATTACCGTGTAACTCCGTCTCCGAAAAGGCGAGGCCGACTAATAAGGCTGCCGTTACGACCCCCGGAGCGCCTGTGATGCTCTGTCGGGCGCGTGAACCACGACCTCGCGAGCCGTCGGCACCGTTCCCGTCACCCGTCGGTGTCGTCCGTCTCCGCCGCGTTCAGCCGTCTCCGGGCGAGATACGACCCGATCGAGACCCCGGCGAGGGCCCCCGCGACGCCGAACCCGGGCGTCTCCCCGCTCGTCGTCGGTTCCCCCGCGCCGCTCGTTTCGACGGTCGTGGCGTCCCGCGGTGTCGTCGCGGGGGTCCCGCCGTCGTCCGACCGGGTTCGCGTTCCCGTGGGGGTCGGCGTCGTCTCGGAGACGTCCCGCTCGTCGACGTACTCGTCGATGAGTTCCCCCTCGGGGTCGACGGCGGTGTACGCGCGCCGGCCGTCGTGGGAGATCACCACCCGGATCACGTTGCTCACCCCGTCGGCCACTTCCAGGTACGCCCGGTCCTCCACCGAGCGCGGGCCGATCCCCCACGACCCGTCCCCGATGTAGAGGATCCCGTCGTCCGGGGCCGGCTCGCCGCCGCGGAGCAGCTTCGTCCGCTTGTACGTGTGATCGTCGTGCTCGAAGGCGACGTCGATGTCGTGTTCCTCGAACAGCGGCGGCAGGTGAGTGCGAACGCTCTCGCGCCGCCGGCCGGCACCGGTGATCGACTTCGCGGAGGGGTACGCCGGCACGTGATACCCGACCATCAGGTGTTCCCGGTCCGCCCGTTCGCTCAGCGCCGTCTCGAGCCACGCCACCTGGTCGCCCGAGAGCGGCGTCGAGTGGTTGGTGTCGAGCACGATGATCGACAGATACTCGCCGAAGTCCTGCGCCCAGTAGGCCCGGTCCCGCCGCGTGTTGTCGAACAGCGAGTAGTAGAACGGCGCGTCGGCGGGCGTCCCGTCCATCCCACCCTGGACCTCGTGGTTGCCGATCGCGGCGACGATCGGGATCAGGCGATCCCCGGACCGCATGTGCGAACTCCAGTGTTCGAGAAACGTCACCCACGGTCCCGCGCTCCGTCCGTCAGCGTAGGCCAGGTCCCCGCCGACGAAGGGGTTGTTCGCGTCGTCGAAAACGAACGCGCGGCCGGCGGTGAGGGTGTACGCCTCGTCCGGCCGGAGACCGGTGAACTCCGCGCGGTGGCGGTACCACGAGGAGGTGCCGAACGCCTCGACCGTCGTCGCGGACTCCACCACGGCGTCGTCCGTCTCGCTGCGCAGGGTTAGGGGCTCCGTGCCGTCGTCGGCCGAGAGCCACTGCAGGGTCACTGCGGTGGTCGGATCGTTCCCCCGCCACGTGGCGATGAGCGTCGAGGCCCGCGTCGGGCCGTCCGCCGCGGCAGCCGCAGTCCCGACCCGGGGTCGACCCGCCAGACGACCGAGGCCGAGGGCCGACACGCCGGCCACTCCCCCCAGCCGAAGCGCCCGGCGACGGGAGACGGGCGTGACGGGATCGGTCTGCTGTCCGGTGGGCATGACTCGTAGCGTTGTCCGCCCGTCCAATTAAATGATCGGTCGGCCCGCTCCGGCGTGGCGAGCCGACCGTCGGATCCGACAGTGCCACTACCGCCGCATACCGAGCGGGTTCTTGCAGTTCTTACACAAAAAGAGGTCGTTGTTCTCGAAGAGGGTGATCGACCCGTCGTCGTTCTCCTCGACTTCGGGGACGTCGTGTTCCGTTTCCAGCTGTTCGACCGACTCGACCGTCTCGCCACACTCGGGACAGGTTATCGTGTCGCCCATACGTGTGAGGATACCACGCGCGGGCATAAACGTGGGTCGGGAGTGCGGTCCACGTGCACGCGAGGATCCGGTCGCCGCGTGGACACGACGTTCCGGGTGCGCCGTCGCGATCGGACGGCTGTCGCGATCACGGCGCGTAGTCGTACTCGGCCTCGTGTTTCCGTTCGCGGTCGAGTCGGCCACCCGGTTGTTCACGCGGGAGTGTTCGGTGCGCTCGCCCCACCGGAAGTCGCTCGATGCGGGCGCCCCCCCGGTCCGGGGACCCTCACGGCACGATCGGACGCGCGGCCGTACGTCCGACCCCACGACCGGGAGCGTCATCAGACGAGGCTGTCCGCGACGCCGGCCGCGACCGGGACCCGGGGGTCCTCGCCCTGGTAGGTCCGGACGATCAGGTAGATCCAGAGGACGAACCCTCCGAGCCAGAGGACGAGGTTGAAGAGACCGACGAGCAATCCCACCACGAACCCGATGATATCGATGAACCCGGCGACGAAATTGACGACGCTCAGCGTTATCGACGCCACGAACAGGGCGCCGGAGATGACGATGCTCTGAGCGGCGTGAAACCGGACGTGGTCGTTCTCCGACTCGACGATGAACATGACGATGCCGGTGAGGAACCCCAACACGTACGAGAGCGCGGCGGCGGCGTTCTCCTCGAGGCCCGTTTCCGTCTCCTGGCCGACTGGTTCGTCCGATCCGGACTGCTTGGTGGTAGACATCGTTTCACGTGAGTTACTAGGGCATACGAAGTAATACTCCCGGAAAATCCCGGTCAAAAATAGGATAAATCAAATGGCAAATTTGATTATAAATCGAGGGATGCTGGTTCGATTATGAACAATGCCGACGTCGTTGCGACCGCGGGCGCGCTCCACGAGAGTGCAGTCGACCGCGCCGTCGACGCGCTCGCCGGGGTCTGTGGGCGCTAACGGGGTCGAAATCCGCCCCCGTCACGGCGCGTAGTAGTACTCGCCCTCGCGTTTCTGCTCGCGGTCGAGCTGGCTGCCGGGCTTGTTCACGCGGGGGCGCTTGGTGCGCTCGTCCCGGCGGAAGGTGACGTCGAGGTCGGCGAGAAACTCGTTCATGCCCGCCCGCATCTCTTGGGGGGCGCCCGCGTGGCCGTGTTCGGCGGGCTCCCCGGAGAACACCATCAGCCGGTCGGCGAGCAGGTCCATCATGTAGATGTCGTGATCGATCACGAGCGTCGTGGCGTCCTGGCGCTCGGCGTACCGCCGGATCGCCCGGGTCGCCCTGACGCGTTGCTCGACGTCGAGGTGGGCGCTGGGCTCGTCGAGCAGGTACACGTCCGCCGATTCGGAGAGGGTGGCGGCGATCGCGACGCGCTGGCGCTCCCCGCCCGAGAGGTCCGTGAGGCTCCGTTCCATGACCTCCTCTAACTGGAGCGGGTCGGCGATCTCGGTGGTCCAGTAGGAGGAGCCGAAGTCGTCGGTGATAGAGGAGAGAAAGGCGTCGACCCGCATCGGCCGGTCGATCTCGACGTACTGTGGCTTGTAGGCGATGTCGAGGTCGAACCCCAGGCTGCCCTCCTCGGACTCTATCTTGCCGGCGAGCAGCTTCGCGAACGTCGACTTGCCGATCCCGTTGGGGCCGACGATCCCGAGCACCTCCTCCTCGTGGATCTCGCCGCCCTCGACGGTCAGCGAGAACTCCCCCTCGCCGTAGGACTTCCGGATGTCCGGGTACTCGATGAGCGTCCGACTCACGCTCGCGGGCCGGGGGGCGTGTTCCTCGAACTCGATGGCCTCCGGGCGGATCCGCATGTTCTCGTTGTCGAGGTACCCCGAGAGGTACTCGTTGATGCCGCTACGGGTGGATTTGGGGTCCGTGACGACGCCGAAGGCTCCCGGTCGGCCGTAGGTGAGATGGAGCGTGTCCGCGAGCAGGTCCAGCACGGCCAGGTCGTGCTCGACGACGAGCATCGACCGGTCGCCCTCATCGGCGAGTTCTTTGACGAGCCGGGCGGCCGCCACACGCTGGCTGATGTCGAGGTAGGGGGTGATCTCGTCGAGAAAGTACACGTCGGCGTCCCGGAGCAGGGTGGCGGCGAGCGCGACCCGCTGGAGTTCCCCGCCCGAGAGGGTCCCGATGTCCTGATCGAGGACGTTCGTGATCGAGAGCCGCCCGGCGATCGCGTCGAGCGCGTCGCGCTCGTCGGCGTTCGCGAGCAGGTCCCGGGTGACTCCCGAGAACTGGTCGGGGATGTGATCGACGTACTGGGGTTTGCGCGCGACGTCGACCTCGCCCGCCCGGAGGCGTTCGACGTAGGTCTGCAGTCCCGTGCCGCGGTACTCCTCGAGGACGGCCTCCCAGTCGGGGTCGTGGTCGAACTCGCCGAGATTTGGCGTGATCTCGCCCGCGAGGATCTTCACCGCGGTCGACTTGCCGATCCCGTTGGGTCCGAGAATGCCGGTGACGCCGGCCTCGCCCGGCGTCGGGAGGCCGTACAGCGCGAAGGCGTTCTCGCCGTAGCGGTGGATCGGCTCCTCGTCGAGTTCCTGGGGGAGGTTGATGATCTCGATGGCGTCGAAGGGGCACTTCTCGACGCAGATGCCACACGACTCGCCGAGACAGAGCTCCTCGGAGATGTGGATCTGGTCGGCCCGGCCCTCGAAGTCGCCGTCCTCGAAGCGCTCCTCCCGGGTGACGATGCACTCCTGGCCCGAGCGGTTGGGCGGACAGAAGTTCGCACACTCGTAGTTACACCGGTCGGGCTGGCAGCGCTCCAGGTCGACGACCGCGATGCTGTCGTCGGCCACGATTACACCCCCTGGGTAGTGAGAAGAATCGCCCAGGCGACGTACCACATCGAGAACGTCATGAACAGCACGTACAGCTGGTCCTTCGTCGAGAACTCCCGGACCTCGATGCCCAGCACCTGCATGATGCCCAACTCGAGGAGGAGCGCGACCCCGACCACCGCGAACGCGGCCTGATCGGTCGCGCTGGTGGCGACTTCGGGCGTGACGAACCCGGCCACGATGCCCCCGAGCGTCGTCACGGCGATGACGATGAGGCTCTGGATGTGGGAGTCGCGCCGATCGGCCGTCTCGGTCGACATACCGACGTTTCGGCGAGCCGCGGTGAAAAGCCGTTCGTTCCCGGCGTCCGGGGCCGGGGTCCGGGTCGCTTCCCGCCCCGTCGCCGCGAGCGTGACTCCCCCCAAAGCCGAGTTCCTACGGCTCGAACGCGACGTTCGTCACCGTGTCCGCGACGCCGGTGACAGTGTGGATCTGATCAGCGACCACGCCTGGAAGCTCGTCGCGCTCCTCGAGGGTGAGTTGGGCGACGATGTCGTACTCGCCGGTCACCACGTGGACGGTGTCGACAGCCTCGATGCCGGCGATGTCGTCGGCCGCCTCCGACACGGCACCCGCGTCTACCAGAACGTTGACGTATGCGTCGGTCATACTTTCACCAGTGTGCTACGTCGTGACCTGACATATGGACGCTAGTATCGGCAATATTATCCTGGTATTCGGCGACCGCTCCACCGTAGGTCCGAATGACACGGTCACTCCTTGCCGTACACCGTCGTTCCGCCGCCGACGTTCGTCTGGTAGGCGCGGGCGTCGATCCCCTCCGTCTCGAAGGCGTCGACCATGGCGCTCGCGACGCGCTTGCGGGTGCCGCGGCGACACACCGCCAGCACGGCCGGACCGGCGCCACTCACCGTGACTCCCGTCGCCCCGGCGTCGGTCGCGGCGCCACACACCGCGTCGTAGCCATCGATGAGGTCCGCCCGGGCGGGCGTGACGACGCCGTTGCGCAGGCCACGCCCGACCAGTTCCGGGTCGGATCGAAACATCCCGGCGGTGAGGGTGGCGGCGCTGCCGACCGTCGCGACCACCGCGTCGATGTCGACCGATTCCGGGATCACCTCCCGTGCGTCCCGCGTCGAGACGACGATCTCCGGCAGGCACACCACGAGCGGGACGGCGGTGTCGACGGCCGTGATCTCGTCGTCGGTGACGACCGTGAACCCGCCGAACACCGCCGGCGCGACGTTGTCCGCGTGGGCCTCCCCGGAGACGGCGGCCTCGCCCTCCGCGGCCACGCGGACCAGTTCGGAGTCCGAGAGCCCCCGATCGTACAGGGCGTCCAGCGCCACCGCGGCGCCGGCTGCGCTGGCCGCCGAGGAGCCGAGCCCGGAGGAGGGTCGCACCCCCTTGTCGATCTCGATTCGCGCAGGTGCGTCGAGTTCGGTCGCGACGACGCCCGCGGTGTTCTTCGCGGGGTCCTCCGGGATGTACTGGCTGCCCGCTCCGGACATCTCGATCGTCGTCCTATCGGCGCGCTCGACCCGGAGAACGTCCGCCGGGCGGTCCAGCGCCACGCCGAAGACGTCGAAGCCGCTACCGAGGTTCGCACTCGTGGCGGGCGCCCGCACGACGACCATGCCCTCACTTCCGGCAGAGGGTGGAAAAAGGTAGCGCACCGTCGCGGTTCGCCCGCCGCCCGAACCACGGCGGTCCACTCGAGCGTCGCCCCGCCCCGCCCCGGTTCCCGGCCGTCCCGGGACGATCCACAAGAGCCATCCCGGACGGCGCCGGACGGAACGACATGATCGGGGTCGTCGGCGGCGGCATCGCCGGGCTCGCGTGTGCCTATCGCCTCCAGCAGCACGGCCAGGAGGTGCAGGTGTTCGAGGCCCGGCCGGAGCTGGGCGGGCTCGCGGCGGTCCACGAGACGGCCGGCGACCCCATCGAGAAGTTCTACCACCACCTCTCGGCGAGCGAGGAGACGATCGTCGAACTCGCCGGGGAGCTGGGGCTGGGCGGTGGAGACGGCGAGGCCGCGGAAGCGACAGCCACCGGCGGCGAGGCCGCGGAAGCGACAGCCACCGGCGGCGAGGCCGTCGAGTGGCGCTAC
>CAYSJP010000079.1:0-9114 GCA_964431395.1 uncultured Halobacteriales archaeon | reverse complement strand
CGGTCCAGGACCACAAGCGCGCCTACGAGGGCGACGAGGGACCGAACACCGGCGGCATGGGGAGTTACAGCGACGCGACCGACGCCCTGCCGTTCATGACCGAGGCGGAGTACGCCGACGCCGTCGACATCATTGAGGAGACCGTCGCGGCCATGCCCGAATACAAGGGCGTTCTCTACGGGCAGTTCATGCTCACCGCCGAGGGCCCGATGGTCGTCGAATTCAACGTCCGCTTCGGCGATCCGGAGGCGATGAACACCCTCCCCGTCCTGGAGACGGATTTCCTCGACGTGCTCCTCGCGGCCCGGGAGGGCGACACGCTCCCGGAACTCGAGTTCGCGGAGCGGGCGACCGTCTGCAAGTACGCGGTCCCGGAGGGCTACCCGACCGACCCCGAGGGCGGGACGCGCATCGCGGTCGACGAGGCGTCCGCCGGCGACGCCAAACTCTTCTACGCCAGCGTCGACGCCCGCGAGGACGGCATCTACACCACGACGTCCCGGTCGTTCGCCGTGGTGGGCGTCGCCGAGACCATCGCCGGCGCCGAGACCATCGCCGAGGACGCCCTCGCCGCCGCGGGCGAGGGACTGCGGATCCGCCACGACGTCGGAAAGGCCGACCTGGTGGAGGAGCGCGTCGATCACATGCGGGAACTCCGCGGGGAGTGAAGGAGCGCCACGGGTCCGGACGGGCCGATCGGATCTCGGCCCGGGCCGCACGAGGGATGGTCGGAATCGGGCACACAGCGAAACCTATTTGTAACACTGATAACATATAAATGGATCATGTCGACTACGGTTCTGGAGGGGATTCACGTTCTGCACGTCGACGACAACCCGGACTTAGGGGACCTGACCGCGACGTTTCTCGAGCGCGACGACGACCGGTTCACGGTCGAAACTGCAACCGGGGCCGGCGAGGCGCTGGAGATGGTCAGCGACCATCCCCCCGACTGTATCGTCTCGGATTACAACATGCCCGGCATGGACGGGCTCGAATTCCTGGAAGCCGTCCGGGCGGAGTACCCCGATCTTCCCTTCGTCCTGTTCACCGGCAAGGGGAGCGAGGAGGTAGCCAGCGACGCGATCTCCGCCGGAGCGACCGACTACCTGCAAAAACAGTCCGGAGCCGAACAGTACCAGCTGTTGGCGAACCGGATCACGAACGCCGTCAGGCAGTACCGTTCCGAGGAGAAGCTCCGCGAGACGCGCGAGGAGTACACCGCCGTCTTCGAGAACGCACAGGACGGCCTCCTCCTCGTGGCCGTCGAGGACGACGGGTTCCGCTACCGGCAGTGTAACCCGCGGGTGGTCGAACTCCTCGGGCGGGATACCTCGGAGATCGTCGGTGCGACGCCGCGGGAAGCGCTCGGGCCGGAGAACGCCCGGAAGGTCGTCGAACCCTACCGAACGTGTGTGGAGCGACGCGAGTCGGTCGAATACACCGTCACGCTCGACCTCCCGATGGGGAGAGTCACCCGGGAGTGCAAGGCCAGCCCCGTCACGTCTGCCGGCGAGGTCGATCAGCTGGTCGTCGCGTTCCACGACATCACGGAGCGGCGCGAGCGCCAGCAGGAGCTCCGGGCCGAACGGCGGTTCATAGGGCAGGCACTCGACACGCTGGAGGACCTGTTCTACGTCCTGGACGTGGACGGGCACCTCCGCCGGTGGAACGACAGGGTGCCCGAGGTGACGGGCTACGCCGAGTCGGAACTCGACGGCATGCCGATCGACGAGCTCTTTCCGGAAGACGAGTGGGAGGCGATCGCCGCCGAGCTCGAGGCGACGCTCTCGGAGGAGGACACGACCGCCGAAGCGCCCCTGCTCGGTGCCGAGGGCGGGCGGACCCCCTTCGAGTTCACGGCGGCACGGCTGACCGACGAGGACGGAACCACGACCGGAATCGTCGGAGTCGGCCGGGACCTGACCGAGCGCCGACAGCGCGAACAGCGGTTCCGGGCACTCGTCGAGGAGTCCAGCGACGTCATCTCGATCGTGGACGCCAACGGGCAGTTCCGGTACCAGAGTCCCTCGCTCGAGCGGATCCTCGGGCACGACCCCGAGGAGACGATCGGCGACACGGCGTGGGAGTACATCCACCCGGAGGATCGCGGGTCAGTCGCGAACGCCTTCGAGGAGTGGGTCGAGAACCCCGAGGCGACGTACCCGATCGAGTACCGCGCCAGTCACGCGGACGGGTCCTGGCGCTGGATGGAGGCCCACGGCACCGACCAGCTGGAAAACCCCGCCGTCGAGGGGTACGTCATCAACAGCAGGGACATCACCGACCGGAAACAACGCGAACGGGAGACGGAGGTCGTCAGACGACAGTACCGGACGCTGGTCGAACAGTTCCCCAACGGAGCCGTCTTCCTGTTCGATGACGATCTCCGGTTCGTTCGGGCCGGCGGCGAGGAACTGACCGTGGTCGGGTTGACCCCGGACGAGGTCGAGGGTGCGACGCCGCAGGACCTGTTTCCCGCGGAGATCGCCGACGAGACGGTTCGGCACTACCGGGAGGCACTACGGGGCAACGCTCACACGTTCGAACAGGACTACGGCGGCGAGCGGTATCAGATCCAGACGGTCCCCGTCCGGACGGCAGACGGGGAGATCGCTTACGGGATGGCGGTGTCACGGAACGTCACCGAGGAGACCGAGCGCCGGCGGGAACTGGAGCGACAGAACGAGCGCCTCGACGAGTTCGCCAGCATCGTCAGTCACGACCTGCGGAACCCGCTCAACGTGGCGGAGGGCCACCTCGAACTGGCACGGGAGACCTGCGACAGCGAGCATCTGGACCTGACGTCGGACGCCATCGACCGGAGTCTGACGCTCATCGAGGACCTGTTGACGCTGGCGCGGGAGGACCGTGAGGTGGGTGACGTGGAACCGGTCGCGCTGGGAGAGGTCGCGGAGCGGAGCTGGCAGACTGCCGAGACGGGAGCGGCGACGCTCGAAACGGAGGCGACGCGGACGATCCGGGCCGACGACGGCCGGCTCCGGCAACTGCTGGAGAACCTCTACCGGAACGCCGTGGAACACGCCTCCACGGGTGGCGGGCCGGAGGCCGACGGCACCGTCGGACGCCGGCGTGAGGACGTGACGGTGGTCGTCGGGGAGACGGAGGGCGGCTTCTACGTGGCGGACGACGGCCCCGGCATCGCCGAGGCCGACCGCGGGGAGGTGTTCGATGCGGGGTACTCGACCATCCAGGGGGGTACGGGTCTCGGCCTCCGGATCGTCGAGGAGGTCGCCGACGCCCACGGGTGGGAGGTCACCCTCACCGACGGTGAACGCGGCGGCGCCCGATTCGAGGTCACCGGCGTCGACACGGCCGATTGACCCGGCCCACCGTCTGTGCCAGCGACGTTCCGTCGGACCCTGATCCGGGGCGGACACCCACCCCTTATGATTCTCGGGCGGGTACCGAACAGCAGTGACGAACGACGAGTCCGCGGAGTCGATACAACTCGAGACAGTCTACGACGCGCTCGAGGACCGCGGCCGGCCCCTCGCGACGGCGACGGACGTCGCGGACGCACTGGACCTGACCCAGGCCACGGCGAGCGACGCCCTAAATTCGCTCGCGGAGCGTGGCGAGCTCGAACGCCTCGACGCCTCGAACGACCCCGTGCTGTACTTCCCGACCGACTGGGCCGAGACGGTCGACCGCGAGCGCGTCGTGGTGTTCCCGAACCGCCGGGAGGTCGTCGTCGACCGGCCGACGCAGTTCACCCGGGCGCGACTGGCGGGCTTCGCCCACCTCGTCGAGACCAACCGCGATCGGGGGTACGTCTACGAGATCCGCCCGGAGGACGTCTGGAACGCCCCCTACGACGGTCTCGAGGATCTCCTCGACACCGTCCGGGCGGTGCTCGGCGATCGCTCCCGGAGCCTGGAGGACTGGATCGGGAGCCAGTGGGACCGCGCCCACGCCTTCCGCCTGTACACCCACGAGGATGGCTACGTCGTCCTCGAAGCCCGGAGCGCGGATCTGCTGGGGAACGTCGCGGAGAGCCACGTCGCCGAGGACCACATCCGCGCGTGGATCTCCGACACCGAGGCCTGGGCCGCCCAGCAAGCCACCGCCGCCATCAAGCGCTCGCTGTACGAGGCGGGCTACCCGGTCCAGGACGAACGCCACCTCGAAACCGGCGAGGATCTGGATCTCTCCGTCGAACTCCGGCTCCGGGACTACCAGCGCACCTGGGTGGATCGGTTTCTCGACTCGGGATCGGGCGTCCTGGTGGGCCCCCCCGGGAGTGGGAAGACCGTCGCCGCGCTGGGGATCATGGAGGCGGTCGGTGGCGAGACCCTGATCCTCGCCCCGAGTCGCGAACTCGTCTCCCAGTGGCGCGGAGAGATCGTCGAGAAGACCAGCCTCACGGGGGAGCAGGTCGGGGAGTACCACGGCGGGACGAAACAGATCCGTCCGGTGACGGTCGCGACGTACCGGACCGCCGGGATGGACAGACACAGAGCGCTGTTCGAGGAGCGCCGGTGGGGGCTGGTGGTGTACGATGAGGTGCACCACATCGGTGCTCCGGTGTACCGCCGGACGGCGGACCTCCAGACCCGGCACCGACTGGGAATGTCAGCGACACCAATACGGGAAGACGACGCCGAGGAGGAGATCTTCACCCTGATCGGCCCGCCGATCGGCACGGACTGGGGGGCGCTGTTCGACGCCGGCTACGTCGCCGAACCCGAGGTCGAGATCCGGTACGTGCCCTGGGGGTCGACGGCGGCGCGCAACGCCTACGTCTCCGCGCGGGGTCACGAGCGCCGCCAGGCTGCCGCCTCGAACCCGGCGAAGATCGACGAGATCCGCCACATCCGCCGCGAGTACCCCGACGCCAAGACGCTGATCTTCGTGGAGTACCTCGATCAGGGTGATGCGATCGCGGAGGCGTTGTCGGTCCCGTTCGTGAGCGGGGAGACGCCCCACGCCCGCCGCCGCCGGCTGTTCGAGGGGTTCCGGAGCGGTCCCAGGGACGTGCTCGTCGTCTCCCGGATCGGCGACGAGGGGCTGGATCTGCCCGAGGCCGAGGTGGCTATCGCCGCGTCGGGGCTGGGCGGGTCCCGGCGACAGGGCGCACAGCGCGCGGGCAGGACGATGCGCCCGGTCGGGCGGGCTCGGATGTTCGTGCTCGCGACCCGGGGGACCGACGAGGAGGAGTTCGCCCGCCGGCGGACCCGTCACCTCTCGGAGAAGGGCGTTCGCGTCCGGGAGGTCTCCCCGGAGGACGCGGTCGTCGACCCCCCCGAGGAGTGATGCTGGCTGCTCGAGACATGCACTCTGACGGTTGAACGGTCGGTGTGCTCTGACGCCCGAAAGGTAGCTTCAAACCCCCCGGCACCCAACTTCCGCCCGTGTCAGACGATCCGGACGCGCGGAGTCGCCACGAACGGACCCGGAGCCACCGGACGCCGGGGGCGGAGAACTCGCTGTACCGGTGGTGGCGGACGCGCAACCCGCTTCGCGTCGCGATCCAGTCGGTCGTCATCGTCCTCGCCCGGTACGTCCCCCACCTCGGCCTGAAGAACTGGCTGTTCCGGCGGCTCGGGATGACGGTCGGGACGGGCGTCGCCTTCGCGCTCGAGTCGACGCCCGACGTGTTCTGGCCCGACCGGATCACGATCGAGGACCACGCGATAGTGGGCTACGACGCGACGATCCTCTGTCACGAGTACCTCCAGGAGGAGTACCGCGTCGGCGAGGTCGTGATCGGTGAGCGCGCCATGATCGGTGCGGGGGCGATCGTGCTCCCCGGCGTCGAGATCGGCGAGCGGGCCCGGGTCGCGGCAAACTCCCTCGTCACCGAGGACGTTCCGCCCGGAACCACGGTGGCGGGCGTCCCCGCGGAGCCGGTGGGGACGGGTGACGGGGGGAACGACCGGGAACGGGGTTCCTGACGGCGGACGACTGGGGGCGGACGGGGTCCTAATCGCGGCGCTTCCGGACGATGCCCGTCTCCAGCGCCCGGCGGTTGGGGACGATGTACTCCGCGTCGTCGCTCTCGATCCGGGTGACGAACACGGTGAGTTCCTGGACGATACCCTCGCTGTCGCCGATCATCACCTCGTCCCCGATGGAGTACGGCTGGACGAGCAGGAGATACATGCCGGCCGCGCCGGAGGTGAGCAGATCCTTGGACGCGAGGCCGGCGATGAACACGACCCCGAACAGGTACGCCGCGAGCAGGATCAGCAGCGCGGTGTTCGCGACGCCTACCTGGCCGAGGGCGATCAGCGCGGCCAGGTAGAAGATGCTGTACTTCGCGAACGTGGGCAGCAGCGAGACCTCGGGCAGTTTGATGCCTTTGAGCCGTTCGGCGACGGCGAGTTCCGCCTTGTCGCCGGCGACGGTCCCGACGACCAGGACGAGGATGGCGACGAACAGTCTCGGGACGAACACGGCGATCCGCTCCCAGAAAACCGTGGTGTAGGTGACGTCGGTGATGCCGAGGGCCAGAAGGATCGACACGCCGAAGACGACCAGCATGATGAACACCGAGACCAGCGAGACGGTCGAGGTGCCGAAACTCCGGACCGTGCGCTCGAAGGAGGTCCCCTCGACGGACTCGTCGACGCCGATGCGCTCCAGCAGCCCGCGGCTCACCCGGCCGAGGAACACCCCGAACACGAGTCCCGCGACGATGATGAGCGTCCCGAGGACGAGTTCCTGCTGGAGGACCGAGACGATGTCGTCGACCGTGGCGTCCGAGAGTCCCGCCTGCAGCGCTCCGTCCGGGAGAACGGTCCAGGATGGTAACGCCGCGGACATCAGTACGCCTCCGGATCGAGTTCGAGCACCAGTTCGCCGCTCTTGAACGCCCGAACGAGCCCGTCGGACTCCGAGAGGACGACCGACACCGAGTTGGTGTCACGGGTGATCGACGCCGCCGCCATGTGGCGCGTTCCGAGCCCCTTCGGGATGTCGATCCCCTCCGCGGAGCCCTCCAGGTAGCGGTACGCCGAGACGATCTTGCCCGCGTCGGAGATGACGAAGGCGCCGTCCAGCCGGGAGAACTCCTTGAGCATGACGTTCACGATGGAGTCGCCGACGTGGACGTGCGACTTCTCGAAGGGGTTGTAACTGAGCGGGCGTGACTTGTTCATCACCTTCCCCGCGTCGCCCACGACGAACAGCGCGCCGACGGGCTCGCCCTTCTGGCCCTTCTGGCCGAGTTCGATCACGAGTTCGAGCACGTCCCTGATGACGTCCGCCTCCGCCCGCGAGTTGACGAAGAGATCGTAGACGCCGGTCCGGATCGACTCGGAGACGCGCAGCCGGGTGATGGAATCCAGATCCGCAGCGAACATCGAGACGACACAGGCGATGGTGTCCCCGTCGTCGAAGTACCCCCGATCCATCCCTCCCTCGACGCCGAACCGGATCCCGTCGCGTGGATCGTCGAAATCCACCGGGAGTTCCACGAAGTTCTCGGCGTCGACCGTGTTCTCCTGGGCCACCACGAGCACCCCGGTTCCGTCGCCGACGTCGGCGTACCGCTCGTACTCCGTCGTGGAGGGGGAGAACACCGCGATAAAGTCGACGTCGGAAGTGATGTGTTCCGTCGCGTCGCGAATGTCAGTCATCGAACTGAAGTAACCTCCCGGGAGTTAAAAAAGGATTGCGACGAACGGGTGATCTCCGGTGCTCGCGAGGGCGCCGGGCATCCGGGGCCGGGCGCTCACGGCAGGTCGCGCCTGCGGCCCGTCGCCACCATCGACGCCAGTTCGCCGTAGGTGTACAGGCCGACCCCGAGGGGTTCGCGCTCGCCCGCCACCGTTCGGGTTGCGATGACGTACCCCCAGTCGCCGTCCCACCCCATCGCCTGGTCCTCGCCGGCGACGAACCGGCGCGCCTCCTCCGCACTCAGGTCGATGCGGTTCTTCGAGCCGCCCCCCCCGAAGCGCTGGGCGGCGTTCGTCGTCGGCTTCCAGTGTTCCTGGCGCGTGTGCATGACCCGCATCCCGAGTGCCTCGATCCGGAGGCCGTCCGCGGCGTCCCCGGCGACCACCCAGACCTTGCCCGCGCCCTTCTCCCAGAACGTATGCTCGTCGAACGCCGCGGGATCGATCGCGAACCGATCCTCCCACCACGCCAGGATCTCCCCACGGGTCGCCCGCCCCTCGACCCCGCGCTCGGCGGCAGTCTCGGGGAGGCGGGCGAAGCAATCGCCGTCGTTCTCGCCGTCGGTGTCACCCGGTTCGCCGTCGCTCATCCCGTCACCTCCACGTTCGCACAGAAGAACCCGCCCGTGTCCGACCGGTGTGGCCAGATCCGCTTCGCCCGCCGGACGGTCCCATCGTAGGTCTCGCCGCGCCACTCCGTCACGCCCGGTTCGGACGGGAGGGGGAGATCGAACGAACGGAGCCGGCAGTGCTCCGATTCGAGAACGGCATCGAGCACCGCTTCGTTCTCCTCGGGCGCGAACGTACAGGTGCTGTAGACGACGGTCCCGCCGGGCTTCGTGACCCGGATCGTCCGTTTCAGGATGTCCCGCTGGAGCGTGGAGACGTCCTCGAGGAACTCCTCCGACCAGTCCTCGAGGGCGGCGGGGTTCTTCCGGACCGTGCCCTCGCCCGAGCAGGGAGCGTCCACGAGCGCGGCGTCGACGGCGTCGAACCCCCACTCCGAAACGGAGAGGTGCCGGGCGTCCCGGTTCGTGACGGCGACGTTCGTCACGCCCAGGCGCTCCATGTTCGATCGCAGGGGCGCCAGCCGGCCCAGGTTGGCGTCGTTCGCGACGATCCGCCCGCAATCGTCCATGCGGGCCGCGAGCTGTCCGGTCTTGCTCCCCGGCGCGGCGCAGGCGTCGAGCACGCGGTCCCCCGGTCCGGGATCGAGGACGGTCGGCGGGATCGCCGAGACCTCCTCCTGGCCGTGGAGCCACCCCAGAAAGTACGGCCAGGTGTTGCCCGGCGTGTCGGTGTCGAGTTCCAGCAGGGCGTCGTGCCACTCGCGGCGCTCGACGCCGAATCCCTCCTCGCGGAGCGCCTCGACCGCCCGGTCGACGGTCGTCTTCAGGGTGTTGACCCGCACGAGGTGCGGCAGCGGTCGATCGCAGGCGTCCCGGAAGGCGTCGTAGTCATCCAGGAGGGG
>CAYSJP010000078.1:0-9347 GCA_964431395.1 uncultured Halobacteriales archaeon | reverse complement strand
CGTGCGGATCGGGCGCGATCTCCTCACCGGTTTCGCGGTCGATCACGTGGATCACGCCGTCGCCCTTCTTCGCGGGACAGTTCTCGGCCGCGGCGACGTTCTCCGCCAGTTCGTCCTCCCCGAGAAAGTAGGAGGCGGGCTTCGCGATCCCGGTGGTGATGTCGAGCTCCCAGTTCTCGGAGACCTCGGCGCACTTGCCCGCGCCGATACACTTGTTCGCCTCGAAGACGATCTTGTAGGGTTTCTCCGCGATCGGCGGGCCCTCCGGACCGATCTCCCTGGGATCGAAGACGTCCTCCCCGGCGTCGGTCATGGGAGACACAGGACGCGGGGCGACTTATGACTCCCGGCGGCGGCGGTTTCCGCGTGAAGCTACGAGCCGGCGTCCGGATAGTCGGCGTCGCCATTCCCGTCGGGGTCGGGGTCAGTGGGCACCCCGCTCAGGTCGCCGTCCTCGAAACGCTTCGCCCGGAAGTACCGCGCCCGGTATCGGTTCGCCGGGTCCGAGAAGTCGGCCTCGCGGATCTCGTCGGCCCGGCCGTCGGCGACGGCGGCGACGATTGCCTCGACCTGCTCCTTCTCGCTCGGGGTCAACTCGAACTCGTAGGTCCGGGACTGTTCGCCCTCGAGTTTCGTCCACTCACGCGCGGCGGCGATGACCAGCGAACAGGGCTCCCGGCAGGGAAACGTCCCGTCCCCGCCGTCGACGCCGAGATCCGTGTCGTCGTCGTACTCCCACTCCCGGCGCTTGAGACACTGCGAATCGACACAGCAGGCCTCCGCGACCCGGTTCACGTGGTCGTGGCCCTCCCCGCGGTCCCACGTTTTCACGACGCCGTAGATCCCGGTCTGGCGGTCGATCGTCTCCCGCCAGTGGGAGACGTCCAGGTCGCCCGCCCGCTCGCGGTGCCAGTTCGCGACCGTCGCCGGATAGGCGAAGTCGACGGCCCGGACGAGGTCGGCGGCGGAGAGGGCGGGGAAAACCCACCCGGTCGGGAGCGTCGGCGCGGTCTTCAGTGGCCGATAGCGCCCGCGGTCGTCGTACTTCACGAGGCCGCGGATTTCGAGGGGATCACGGTAGCTGTCCAGGGCGTCGGGATCGGCGTCAACGTCGTCGACGTGCCGGAGGTCGTAGCTCCGGGCGCCGTCCCCGGGATCGACGGTAACGGTGATCGCGAGTTGCCCCCACTCGCGGGTGAGGCCCCCGGCGAGGGCGTCGTATCTGTCGGGCACGGGGCGGTCGTCGGCGCGTTCGAGCCACCGGAGGAAGGCCCACCGGTCGTCGGCCTGTGGCGCCCGGGCGTGCCAGAAATACCAGTTCGTGGCGTACTCGGCGTGCTTCCCGATTGCGTCCCGGAGGCCATCGCTCCCGGTGGTCGTCGGCCCCCGGCCGCCGGCACGGAGGACGTAACGATCGCCCTCCATCCGGGCTTCGAACCCGTCGAAGGCGATTCCGTCGACGGCCGCCTCGGCGAGCGCGTCGACCAGGTCGGCGTCCATGCCGAGTGGATCGGTCTCCACCCGAATATACCCTGGGTGGCGTGATCGATATGAAACGGTTTATCCGAGGAGAGCCGACCCCATCGTGACCCGCTCGGGCGCGTCAATCTCGCGTCCGGGGTTCCTCGCCCCCCTCGGCGGGGCGACGTTCGCGGGGTGTGACTACCGTCCCCGCCCGGACGCGCTCGACCGCGTTTCCGACTTCGGCCCCGGCGTCGGCGGCACGCTCGAGCACGACGTCGGCCATCAGTGGCTCGGTCCCGACCGCGCCGGCGTACCAGATCCGGTGTCCGTCGACCGTTTCGGGGGTGTCCCAGCCCGTCCGGTAGTCGTCGGTCAGTCCCATGTCTTCGGGGATGTCCTCCCGTGTGTGGTAGCCGTCGGCGACGAAGAGGGGGACGACGACGACGTCCCCGCTTTCGAAGTGGTCGGCGACGTCGTCGATCTCGGGCTCCTCGTCCATGTACAGCGCCCGGACCTCCGAAAAGCGGCCGCGCTCGCGAACCCGGTCGGCGTGCATCCGGATCGCCTTCGCGGAGTTCTCGTTGCGCTTCGTCCCGTGCCCGACGACCGCGAGGCCGAACCCACCGTCGGACTCCGTCCGACGAGATGACGACTGCGAGTCGTCACCCTCGCCCACCTCCGGATCGCCGGTGACCGATTCCGCCCGGCGGACGATCACGTCCGTCATGGCGTCGTGGGTGCCGACGGGGCCGGTGTAGTGGACCGTCTTGCCCGTGTCGCCGTCGGTCAGGGTCGCGTGGGAGGCGCTCGTTCCGTCGGAGTCCCACAGGGCGGGATCCCATCCCTCGAGGCGGAGCTCGCGGGGGATCACCTGCTCCGTGAAGTAGCCTTCGCTGATGAACAACGGGACGACGTAGGCCTCCTCGCCGTCGACGATCCGGAGCACCTCCCGGGGGGAGGGTTCTTCCTTCCAGAACGCCTCCCGGACCTCCTCGAAGGCGCCCGTCTCCCGGATGCGGTCGGCGTGGGCGAAGGCCGGTTCGTCGGAGGCGGGGTTGCGGTGGGAGCCGTGCCCGACGATGACCAGGGCTGGCATGGCCGTCGGTTAGGCAGGGGCGTGAATATGGCTTTCGTGGCTGGCGGTCGTGCGGTCGGGGCGCCCCCGGAGCGTGCTGCGGGAAGCCTCCCAACTGCGCTACGTTCAAGCGTGCGCCTCCCGAGGTTCCGGTATGATACCGCTCTTTCACGACTTCGCCGGCGAGCGCGTTCTCGTGTTCGGCGGCGGTGGCGTCGGGGCGCGCAAGGCCCGCCGGTTCGCCCGCGAGGCGGAGGTGCTCGTCGTGGCCCCCGAGTTCGACGACCGGGAGTTCGGTGGCGCGACCCTCCTGCGCGGGGCGCCCGACCCCGACGAGGTGGGCGAGTGGATCGACCGGGTCGACCCCGCGCTCGTCGTCGCCGCGACCGACGACGGGGAAGTGAACGCCGCCGTGGAGGCGTCCGCCCGGGAGCGCGGGATTCTCGTGAACCGCGCCGACCGCTCGGGGGAGCGCGATCCCGGCTCCGTGGTGGTGCCGGCGACCGCCCGCGACGATCCCGTGGTGGTGGCGATCGCGACCGGGGGACGAGCACCGGTCCTCAGTGGGTTCCTCCGGGAGGACGTCGAGACGCTCATCGGGGGCACCGGCGCGCTCGCGGAGGTGCTCGGCGAGTTGCGCGACGAACTCGACGAGTACGGCGTCGGGACCCGGCACCGCCGGCAGGCACTCCGGTCGGTCGTCGAGTCGGAGGCCGTCCGGGAGGGGCTCCGGAAGGGGAATCGGGAAGAGGCCTACGAGAAGGCAGTCGGGATCGTCGAGAGGTTCGGGGAGTGAAACTATTATATATATGATATTACCCGGAGAAGCGAAATGGTTTATTCTGATGTGACTGGTTGTGGCACGACCGACACGGAGGTTCTGTTCAGCACTGGATTGCTTGATCTGTGGGTGTCATCAGATCATTCGGTGGTGGGGAAGTCGGAACCGTAATACGGCAGATGGAATAATCAAGAGATACCCCCAGGTACGTTCGGGCGATGGAGTCCGCCTGTTCCAACTGCCGACTCGGCTGATGACTCCGACACCGGCTCATCATGGCACGGACGCACCCACTCAAACATCTCGAAGCAGTTTTGATCGTCGGAATCGGCGGCTTTGCCGGGTCGAATCTCCGCTATTTCGTGGAGACCATCGTTCCATCCTCACTATTAGCGACAGCCACGGTCAACGTCGTGGGCTGTATCGCCTTTGGACTCGTTCTGTACGAGGAACTCTACGAGGATACGATTTCCCACCCGGCTCGAACTGTCTTGGCGACTGGATTCATTGCGTCGTTCACCACCTACAGCACATTCGTGATTGACGCACTCACCACGACACCTCTGCTGGCGATCGTGTATATCATCGGCAGTTACGCCCTTGGATTCGTGGGTGTTCTGGTTGGACGGGAAGGCGCACGCCGAGTCACATCCGTCCAGCAACTCCCATCGGAGGTGCGTGACTGATGGTCGAACCCGCACACCTTCTCGGGACGGGCGGAGCTCTCGGAGCGGTCTTACGGTATGCCGTCGGACGCTGGCTCGCACACGATCGGTTTCCGTTTGCGACGCTTGCCGTGAACGTCATCGGAAGTTTTGTGTTGGGACTGGTGGCGTTCTCGGGTGCGAGTGATGAGGTCGTGCTATTCGTCGGTGTCGGCGCATGCGGGTCGTTCACCACGTACTCCTCGTTTTCGTTCGAAACTGTCCGACTGTGGGAAACCGGGGACCATCTACGAGCGATTCTCCATGCCGTCGGAATGCTCAGTCTCTGTCTGGCTGCGGCAGGGAGTGCCGGACTCTTTGCAACGCTCTTGATCTAATAGTGTCGCTGCATACGCGCGTTCGATCCGTCAAAAACAGTGATGATCGTCCAGTATTTTCCCGAAGTTTATCATGTCATTCGAGATGTTAATCCGGGGGACGAGTGGTAGATCCGTCGGCCCGAACGGCGTTTCAACAGCTATTACTCGCTTCCCGGACTCCCCACGTGCATGTACATCGGCCGCTTCGTCGTCGCCGGACCGGGGATCGGTGCCTACCGTGTCTCCTCGCGATCCTTTCCGAACCGCGCGATGGAGGATCGGGACGGAACGCTCACGGTCGGGCCGACCGAGGACGCCCCCGAGACGGACAATCCCTACATCGCGTACAACTGCGTCCGGAAGGTAGAGACGGGCGATGGACCGGTCGCCGTCCTCGGAAACGGCTCGCACGTCGACCCGATCGCCGAAAAGGTGGGGCTGGGCTACCCCTCCCGGGACGCGCTCGCCACCGCCCTCCTCGCCTTGGACTTCGAGAAGGACGACTACGACACCCCCCGGATCGCCGCCGTCGTCGGGGCGGAGACGGCTCACGTCGGGGTCGTCCGGCGGGACGCGTTGCTCGTGGAGGAGGTGGCGGAGCCGACGCTCGTGGCGACCTACGAGAAGAACAGTCCGGAAGCGTTCGACTTCGAGGCCGGGGGCGCCGCCGGGGCGGAAAGCGCCGCGGGGGCCGAAAGCGCTGCCGAGGCCGCGAGCGAAGCCTACGGACTCGACTTCGAGCACGCGGTCTGTGCGGCGGGCGTCGAGGTAACCGAGTCGGGAGTCGGGTTCGCGGTGGAAAACGGGGAGTGAGGCGCTAACGTCGAGAGGTCAAACGCCGACGCGGCGTCACTCCACGTCCGAACTGGTCGCGCCCGACAGCATGTACACGGCGATCGCGCCGAAGACGAGGTCCAGCGCGACCAGAACGCCGATCCCGGGGACGAGCGTGTTCCAGAGTCCGTCGAAGCGGGTCACCTCGATCACCGTCATCACGTCCTGGTCGAGCATGAGCGCCCGGGCCGCGTCCACGCCGTACGTGACGGGGTTGAACCGGGCGACGGTCCGGATCCAGCCGGGGAGTTCCTCGAGCGGTAGGAAGGCCGAGGAGAGAAACAGGAGGGGAAACTGGACCAGGTTGGCGGCGATGATCGTCGACTCCTGATCCCGGGTGATGACCGCGATGGTGTTGGAGATGGAGATGAACCAGAGCGAAAAGAGGAGGCCGACGAGGGCGATGCCGATCGCGCCGACGAACCCGGTCGCGATCTGTGCGCCCAGCAGGACCCCCAGGCCGAGGATGATCCCGACCTGTATCACGATCCGGAGGACCTCGGCGCCGGTCTTCCCGGCGAAGACGGCCGTGCGGTTCATCGGCGTCACCAGAACCTTCTCGAACATGCCGTTCTCGATGTCGTTGACGAGGCCGATCCCGGAGGTGACCGCGGCAGCGAGCGCCACCTGGATCGCGATCGCGGGCACGAGAAACGTCTCGTAACCGATCCCGGCGCCCCCGCCGCGGTTGATCGCGTCGCCCGCGATCCCGCCGAACACCTCGGTGAACAGGAGCAGGAAGATGATCGGCTGGGCGAGCGAGACCACGAGGACGAACGGGTTGCGCACCGCCTTCAGGTTCCAGCGCTTGAAGTTGACCCACGCGTCGCCGAAAAACGAGTTGCCCGAGCGCCGGACGCCGCCGCCGGAGCCCGCCCCGGAGACGTCCCCGCCGGATGTCTCGGCCGGGCCGCCGCCTTCGCCGGGCGTCTCGGTCGGGGAACTCATCGTGGAGCCTCCGCTGCCTGGCGGGCGGCGTCCTCGCCCGTCGGCTCGTCTCCCTCCTCGATCTCCTCCCCGGTGATCGCGAGAAAGACGTCGTCGAGCGTCGGGGCGCGGATGTTGAACCCCGTCACCGTGAGACCGGCGTCCCGCATCGCGACGAGGAGGTCGGTGCCGCGCTCGCGGGCGTTCTCCGCCGTGACGGTGATGCCCTCGTCGGTCTCCTCGACGCTCGTGGCGTCCGCGAAGAACTCCCGGGCGACCCCGGCCGCGCGGTCCTGAGCCGCGTCGCCGTCGAGGTCGACGTCCAGGATCTCTCCGCCGACCTCCCGTTTGAGGTCGGCCGGCGACCCCGTCGCGACGATCTCGCCGTCGAGGATCACGGACAGCCGCTCACACAACTGGTCGGCCTCCTCCAGGTACTGCGTGGTCAGAAAGATGGTCGTCCCGCGGTCGTTGATGCGCCGGAAGTACTCCCACAGCCGGTTGCGGGCCTTCGGGTCCAGCCCCGTGGTCGGCTCGTCGAGAAACACGAGCGGCGGGCGGTGGACCAGCGCCGTCGCCGCGTCGAGACGCTTTTTCATCCCGCCGGAGAACTCCTCGGCCTCCTTGTCGGCGACCTCCGCGAGGTCCACGAGGTCGAGCAACTCCTCGATCCGATCGCCGCGTTCCCCACGGGGGACGCCGTACGCCTCGCAGGCAAAGCGGATGTTCTCCTCGGCGGTAAGCTCCGGGTCGACGCTCGTCTCCTGGGCCATGTAGCCCACCGATTCTCGGACGGCCCGGGCGTCAGCCTGGACGTCGAACCCGTTGACCCGGATCTCGCCGCCGGTCGGGGAGAGCAAGGTCACGAGGGTCTTGATCGTGGTCGTCTTGCCGGCGCCGTTCGGGCCCAGAAACCCGAAGAACTCGCCTTCCGGCACCTGCATGTCGACCCCCCGCACCGCCTCCGTGCCGTCGCCGTAGGTCAGCTGCACGTCCGTCGCATCGATCGCGTACCGGGTCGTCTCCTCGGGTGTCGTGTCCATGAATTGCTGGTCCGGCGTTCGACGGCACTCCGGGTTTCGGAGGCTTATGCGTTCGCGTCCGCGTCCGGGTGAATGCCGATCCGAGGGGCCGACGCTGCGATCGAGCATCCGGGAGGCCGACCCTGCGATCGGACGCGACCCGGGCCCGGAGTTATGAGTCCGGGGATCGAAGCCGTAGTATGCGCGTCGGCGTCATCTCGGATATCCACGCGAACCGGGTCGCACTGGAGGCCGTCCTCGACGACATGCCGGACGTTGACGAACTCGTCTGTGCGGGCGACGTCGTCGGCTACAACCCCCATCCCGCCGAGTGCGTCACGGCGGTGCGTGAGCGGGAGATACCGACCGTCATGGGCAACCACGACCGCATGGTCGTCACGGGGCGGAACTTCCGTGGCAACCACATGGCCCGGGCGGGCGTCGAGTACGGCCGGGAGAACCTGGACGACGACGCGATCGAGTGGCTCTCGGACCTGCCCGACGAGCGAACCCTCTTCGACGGCCGGGTGAAGGTCGTCCACGGCCACCCCGACGATCCCGACCGGTACACCTATCCGGAGCAGTTCTCCCCGGGGATGCTCGACGGTGAGGACGCTCTGATCATGGGCCACACCCACGTCCAGCACGCCGAGCAGTACGGTGAGGGGATCGTCCTGAACCCCGGCAGCGTCGGCCAGCCACGCGACAGCGACCCCCGGGCAGCCTACGCGGTGCTGGATCTCGGCGCGCTCGCGGTCGAGGAGCACCGCGTGGAGTACGACGTAGGGGCGGTGCAGGCGGACATCGAAGCGGCGGGACTGCCGGGCCGGACGGCGTCCCGGCTGGAGCGCGGTCGGTGAGCACCGGGACGAAAGGGGGGACTACTCCAGCCGGCTCTGGATCAGTTCCAGCGCGCGCTCGCCGTCGTCATCGTCGACGAAGACGGCGACGGTCGTGGCGCTGGTGACGATGTCGTACAGGTCGATGTGCTCCTCGGCGAGAGGTTCGACCACGTGCACGAACTCCGAAACCTGCGTCGGAAGGTCGCCGCTGGTGATGCGGATGGCGGCGACGGAACTCTCGACGGTGAAACTCGACAGGACGGCCGAATCGACGACCGTGTCGTGCAGCGCCGCCTCGGCGTCCTCGGCGTCTTCCTGGTCGACGTAGATCGTGATGCTGTCGAGACCGCTGGAGGTGGCGTCGATGTTGATGTCGGCCTCGTACAGCGCGGTCGAGAGCTTCGCGAGGATGCCCGGGCGGTTCCGGACCGCGCGCCCTGCGACGGTGATGCAGGCCAGCGGGCGTTCCCGCATGTCGATGAGGCTCGCGAACTCGCCGACGACGTCGGTCCCGCCGGCGAGCAGATCGCCGTGCTGGTAGTGGATGACCCGCATATCGAGGTCGTCGGACTTGTAGGCCAGCGCCGAAGGCGCGACGACCTCCGCACCCCGAAACGAGAGGTTCCGGAGCTCGTCGACGGTGATCCTGCCGACGTTGCGGGCCCCCTCGACGACGCGGGGGTCACCGGTCATGACGCCCTCGACGTCGGTGACGATCACGACCTCGTCGGCGTCGATGTACTGTCCGAGCATGACGGCGGTCGTGTCTGAGCCGCCGCGGCCGAGGGTCGTCACGTTGCCCTCGTGATCCTCCGCGAGAAAGCCGGTGACGACGGGGACGACCGAGGCGAGGCGCTCCTTGAGGGAGTCGATCCGGCGGGAGGTCTCCTGGCGGTCGACCTCGCCGTGCCGGTCGACGACGATGGGCCACTCGTGGCTCCCCGGTTCGAAGAAGTCCGCATCGATATCCCGGGACGTGAGGGCGGCCTTGAGCATCCGGACGGAGGTTCGCTCACCCATGCTGACGATCTCAGCGCGGTCGGCGTCGTCAGCATCGAAAGTGATGTCCTCGATGAGTTCGTCCGTCGAACTCCCCATGGCACTCGCGACGACGACGACCTCGTGGCCCTGTTCGACCGCGTTCGCGATCGACTCGGCGGCTCGCTCGATCCGATCGCCGGAGGCGAGGCTAGTGCCGCCGAACTTTACTACTAAGCGCACGCCGACACCCCTGTCCGTTGTCCCCGAATCATGTTCCGGGGTAACAGATGAGATGGGATAACTGCTTTCATCCGTGAGAGGGAGAGTGCGGAACGTGGAGTGGTGATGCGAGCACAGTGCCGAACGTGGTGACGGGCACGTCGGTCACGGAACTTAT
>CAYSJP010000077.1:4408-9400 GCA_964431395.1 uncultured Halobacteriales archaeon | reverse complement strand
ATCGGGCGTTACCACCGGGTCAATCGAGCCGCGCCACGTCGGCGAGCACCGCGCCGGCCGTCTCCGGCCCGCCCGCGCCCCGCCCCGAGAGGTTGAGTCGCCCGGCGTCCTCGATCTCGATCTGGACGATGTTGCGGGTGCCCGACACCGCGAGCGTGCCGTGCTCGGGGACGAGTCGCGGACCCACCTGCACCGACTCCCGGGTCGCCTCGCCGATCAGCCGTACCGTCCGGCCGTCCTCGCTCGCCAGGTCCAGGGCGCTCCCCGGCACGCCGGTGATCCCCTGCACGTCGGCGTCGGACAGCGAGAACCCGCCGTCGGCGAGGACGTTCGCGACGATCACGCATTTCAGGGCCGCGTCGGTCCCCTCCACGTCGAAACTGGGGTCCGCCTCCGCCACGCCGAGGTCCTGGGCCTCCGCGAGAACGTGCTCGTAACCGAGCCCCTCGGCGGCCATGCGCGTGAGAATGAAGTTCGCCGTCCCGTTGAGCACCCCCCGGACCGCCGTCACCTGCTCGGGGCCGTAGTCCTCGATGGTTGCCATCGCGGGGATCGCGCCCCCCACCGTGGCCTCGAACCGGACGGTCCCCGCGCTCGCCTCCTCGGTCGTCCGGAGGTCGTCGTACCGTTCCGCGACCGGGCCCTTGTTCGCGAGGACGGCGTGGCGGTCCCGATCCAGCGCGCGCTCGACGTGCCCGAACCCGGGTTCGGCGTCACCCAGCGTCGTCGGCGTCGCCTCCACGAGGGCGCCGTAGTCGGCCTCGAGCGCGTCCGCGGGATCGGCGTCGCCGATGCGTCCCTCCCCGCGTTTCCGCGCCAGCGCCGCGTCCACGTCGATCCCGCCGTCGTCGACTGCCGCCGAGGTCGAATCCGCGAGCGCGACCACGGTGTGTCCCCCGCCACCGGCGAGTTCGGCCACCGATCGCCCGACCGCCCCCGCCCCCATCACGGCGAGGTTCATTCCCGCCCCACCTCCGCGGGCTCGACGACCTGGAGGTCCTTCTCGGCCGTCACCGACCGGACGGCCTCGATCGCGTCCGCGACGGTCCCCGACTCGGCGGCCAGCCGCAGGCGCGCGCTCGACACCGTCTCCCTGTCCTCGGGCGCCGCGAGCGCGAAGTCCACCACCGTCGCGGTCGAACACGTCTCGATGCGCGAGAGGGTGTCGGAGAGGTCCGTATCGACGAGGTGGCCGATCAGCAGGAGGACGACGTCCTCGCCGTACGCCTCCGCGCCGGCCTGGATGACGTTGATCCCCTCCCCGCGGAGCGCGGAAACGATCTCCTCGAACCGGTCCGGCGGACATTCGAGATCGACCTCGACGGGGATGTGGCCCCGCGGCGTGATCGACCCGCGCTCGTGGAAGATGGACAGCAGGTTACCGCCGTTCTCGGCGATCGGCTCCAGTGCACGCAACAGCTCGCCGGGGCGGTCGACGAGTTCGAGCCGGACGGTGTACGGGCGGGCACCGCCGTCGGTTCCATCGCTCATCGGTACCGCCCCCTCCGGACGCCGCGTCGCACGCGAAGACTGCTCCGGACACGTCGCATACCCACGCCCAACGCGGGAGGCGGCATAAACCAAACCCTTCGTCCTCGGCGCTCGCGTCCGGATCCCGGTCGCGACCCCGGTCGGACGCCCCTCCGGGCCGACGTGTCGGCACGGACCCGTCGCGTTCCGTCAGGAATAACAACGGGTCACCCAACCTGCAGTGTATGAGCAGGGAGAAAACGGGGGGGGTAGACGTCGACGAGGCGAGCGGGCTGTGCTCGGCCGTCGTCGACGAACTCTCGTCGGCGATCGTCGCCGAGGAGTCGTTCTTCGAGACGATCCTGTACGGTGTTGTCGCCCGGGGGCACGTCCTGCTGGAGGACGTCCCCGGGACCGGCAAAACGCTGACCGCACGCAGCCTGGCGACCGCGCTCGGGCTCTCCTTCTCGCGCATCCAGTTCACGCCGGACCTGCTGCCGGCCGACGTGACCGGCACCCACGTGTTCGAGGAGTCGACGGGTTCCTTCCGGTTCACCGAGGGGCCCATCTTCGGCAACGTCGTCCTGGCCGACGAGATCAACCGCGCGCCGCCCAAGACCCAGAGCGCCCTGCTGGAGGCGATGGAGGAGCGCCAGGTCACCGTCCAGGGGGACACCCGCGAGTTGCCCCGGCCCTTCTTCATCATCGCGACCCAGAACCCCGTCGAGATGGAGGGGACCTTCGAACTCCCACAGGCACAGGTCGACCGCTTCGACGTGAAAACGTCGATCGGCTACCCCGACCGCGACGGCGAGACCGAACTGCTCCACCGCCGCGCGGACCGCGACTCCCGCAGCCCGACGGTCGACTCCGTGCTCTCGCCCGACCAGGTGGCGGCGCTCCGCGCGGTGCCGGAGACGATCCACGTCGAGGACGACCTCATGGGCTACATGGCCGACATCGTCGCGACGACCAGGGAACACGCCGACGTCGAGGTCGGCATCTCCCCGCGGGGCACCCAGCGGCTGTTCGAGGTGTCGCGGGCGCGGGCGACGCTCGAAGGGCGCGATTACGTCGCCCCCGAAGACGTGAAACAGGTCGCCCGCCCGGCGCTGGCCCACCGGCTCGTGTTGCGCCCGGAAGTCCGCGTCGAGGGGACTCACGGCGCGGACGTGATCGACTCGATCCTGCGGCAGGTCACGGTGCCGACCCTGGAATCGCATCCGGATCCGGAGTAACGGTCCGTCGTCGGTTCCTACCGTTCGATGTCGGCCGTCACCGACTGGAGATTGTCGCGGCGCTCGCCCGCCGGCGGGTGTGTGGGCGCGTCGATGGCGAGGTCGCCCTCCGCGGGGCCGGACTCCACGGTGTCGAAGGGCACGATACACAGCGGCCGTAGCTGGCTGTCGTGGACACGCGCGTCCGACTCCGGGCGTGACTGGCCGTCGGTCAGCCGGTCGATCGCCGTCGCGAGCGCCGTCGGCTCCCCCGTCAGCCGCGCCGCCGCCCTGTCGGCCACGAACTCCCTGTCCCAGGAGAGGCGGTACCCCAGGACGAGCACGGGAGCGACGAAGACGCCCAGAAGCAGGCTCCCGAGCACGCCGACGACCAGCACCCCGAGCAGGGCGCTCGCGGCGGCCGGGCCGAGAGCCAGGCCGGCGACGGCCAGCGACGCCAGCGCGTACAGGCCGACCGGGAGGAGCCACGACCGGCGCTCCTCCCCGAACACTCCTTCGCCCATCAGCAGCGACGGCAGCAGGGAGACGAGCGTCATGACCGCGGCGTCCCGGTTGAGGAGGTGGGCGAACTCGTGGGCGAGAACGCCGTCGAGCTGTTCGCCGTCGAGCTCCGCCAGCAGCCCCTCGGTGACGACGACCGTCGCGGTCCCCCCCGTTCCGAGGGTGAAGCTGTTGGGTGCGTCGGTTCCGGCGACGACCACGTCCGGTTCAGGCACGTCCGCGAGCGCGGCCAGTCGCCGGACCCGCCCGATCAGGTCCGGGTGGGTCTCCTCGGTGGCGACGTCGCCGTCGACCGCCGACAGGACACGCCGGCGCGCGTACCGCAACTGGAGCCAGGCGGCGACGCCGGCGCCGACGACCGATGCGACGCCGACGACCGCCAACCACGCCGGCCAGCCCGCCTCGAGACCGGCCGCCCGCCCCGCGACCATCAGCCAGGGCACCAGCAACGCGGCCGCCAGCCCGACGAACAACAGGTTCAGTCCGAGCACGGCTCCGAGGGCGGCGATCATCCGCGCGAACAGCCCTCGATTTCTGACCTCCATGCGCGGATAAAAAGTTATGTGTGTGGAATAAAAAAACTTGTGTGACTCATGGCTGCCGATCCGTATCGAGCACTCGTCGTGCTCGCGTGTGTCGTCGCCGTCGCCGTCGGCGGCGTCGCGTTGCCGGCGACCGAGTACGGCAGCGTGCCCGGGTCCGACGTGGACGTGGCGGAGTCCGGCGGTCCGCTCGAGGGGGGCGTGTTGCCGGGGGTTCCCGCGGGCGGGACTCCCGCCGGGACGGACCCCGGACAGTCGACGGACTCGACGGAGAGGTCGACCCCGGCGGACGACGACAGGCGGACGGGTGACCGCCCCTCGCCGACGGACAGCCCGACGCCGACGGACAGCCCGACGCCGACGTCGTCCACCGGGGACGACGAGAGTTTCGCCGGGGCGCTGGGTTCGCTGGGCGGCGGGCTTCTCGTTCTGTTCGTTCTCGTAGTGTTGTTCGTGATCCCCGGGGTGGTCATCGCGGGGAGGCTGTCCGGCCGGGACGGCCCCGGTTCGACCGGCCTCGGGGGCCTCGGTGATCGTCTCAACCTGCCGGACATCCCCAACCCGCTGCGGGCGATCTCCGCCCGGACGACGGCCGCGACGCTGTCGCTGCCCTCGGTGACCGCCCGGCTCGGCCACGCCATCCAGGGCGCGCTCGTCGGGACGGGGTCGGCACTGGGGAGTGCCGCCGGCGCGCTCGGTCGCGCCGGCCGGATGCAGGCGAGCGCGTTCGGCGCCCTCGCGTCGGCGCTCGGCAGCGTCGGGTTCGGCGTCTCGTCGTCGCTATCGGACCTGACGCCGGCGTTCGGGCGCGAGGACATCCGGGACGTCCGGCCGGCCGGCTCGAGTTCTGCCTCGAGCGCCGGGGGTGACGACGAGGACGAGGAGTCACCGCTCTCGGTGGCGGACGCGTGGGGCGAGATGCGTCGCCTCGTTGCGATCCCCGACGTCTCCACGCGGACGCCCGCCGAGGTCGCCCGCGCCGCGGTCGATCAGGGGCTACCCCGCGAGCCCGTGATGCGGCTGACGGACGCCTTCCGGGACGTGACCTACGGCCGGGGTGACCCCGACGGCCTCAGGGAAACCGCAGCCGCGGCGCTGCGGTCGCTGCGGGACGGGCTGGGGGGTGAGGACTGATGCGGGCTCCCCGGCGCCTCCTGGCCGACGTCCGACCGTCGTCCATCGATCCACGGCACGTCGCCGCCGGTCTCGGGGTCGTCGCGATCGCGCTCGCCGGTGTCGCG
>CAYSJP010000077.1:0-4308 GCA_964431395.1 uncultured Halobacteriales archaeon | reverse complement strand
TCGCGGTCGTCGCCCCCCCGTCGCTGCTCGCGCCGATCGCCGGTGCCTTCGAGGGCGCGGGCGCCGTCGTCACGGTCGGCTTCGCCGTCCTCGCGGTGCTGGCCGCCGGCCTGGCGGTCTGGGGCCCCGTCCTCACCGACACCGACTCCCGCACCGATCGGCGGGCGGCCGATCGCACGGAGTTCGGGACCGACGCCGGCTCGACCGGCGAACTGGTCGACGACGTTCTGGAACACGTCGAATCCGACGCCATCCCCTGGCAGACGGGGGCGGCCGTGGCCCGCGCGGCCGAGGATCTCTGGGAGGAGCTGCGCGAGCTCGCCGTCGAGGCCGTCGCCGAGCGCGACGGCTGTTCGCGCACGACCGCCTCAAAACGGGTCGCGACCGGCGAGTGGACCGACGACCCCTACGCGGCGTCGTTCCTGCGGGACATCAGCAAGCCCGTTCTCCCGGCCCACGTCAGGATCGCCGACTGGCTCCGGGGCCGGCACCTCACACATCGCATCCGGCGGACGGTCGACGCCATCGCCGCGGCCAGGAACGCGGCGACGGCGCCCGACGCGACGCCTGCCGGCGACGCCCGTCCCGGACGCGACGGAACGAGTGAGACCCCGACCGCGGCGACCGACGGAGCCGGGGTCGCTCCGGTCGGCGGGACGGCACCCGGCCCGGCTGACGGGACCGATTCCGCCCCGACGGTCGACTCGCCGACCGGGACCCCGGGGGATGCCTCAGGGTCCCGCGGCGTGCGCCGGGAGACGCACCTCGAACTCCGCCCGGCGGAGCGCTCCCCGGGGTACGGCGCGGACGCCGGGCTCGTTGCGGGGGTCGGGGCGGCCGTCGTCGGCACCCTGCTCGGCAACGCCGCGGTGCTCCTGTCGGCCGTGGTGGGGTGTGCGTACGCGGCCTACGGATACGCCATGCCCGACCCGGAGACCGACGTGACCATCGCGCGGTGGGTCGAGACGGCGTCGCCGGCGGCGGGCACGAGCGTCGGCGTCTCCCTCACCGTGACCAACGAGGGCGAGGCCGCCATCCCGGACCTTCGCATCCGCGACTCCGTCCCGGAGGGACTCGAGGTGACCGCGGGGGAGACGGCCCTGGCGACGAGCCTCGAACCCGGAGCGACGGCCGATCTCTCCTACGAGGTCGAGGCGACGACGGGTACCCACCACTTCGGCGAGACGGAGCTGGCCGTGGAGAACGTCGCCGGAACGGCCCGGTTCAGCGGGTCGGTGACGATCGACACCCGCATCGTCTGCGATCACACCACCGACGCGGTCCCGCTGAGCGACCAGACGACGCCCTACAGGGGCCGCGTCCCGGCCGACGTGGGGGGCAGCGGCACGGAGTTTTACTCTACCCGGGAGTACCAGCCCGGCGACCCGACCAACCGGATCGACTGGAACCGGTACGCGAGCACCCGCGAACCGACGACGATCGAGTTCCGCGAGCACAGGGCCGCCGAGGTTCTCGTCGTCCTCGACGCGGACTCGCCGGCCGCGGACGTCCGCCGGTCGACGACCGCCGACCCCGCCACGCTCGGGCGATCCGCCGGTAGCGAGATCGTCGCGGAACTGCTCGCGGCGAACAACGAGGTCGGCGCCGCCCGGGTCGACCGCTTCGACACGACGGCCTTTGGCCGCCGCGCGTCGGTCGACTACGTCCGGCCGCTGGCGGACGACCTCCAGTCGACCCGGATCGAGCGGCTGTTCGCCGTGCGGATGGACGACCTGGCGTCCGCGCTCAGGGGTGAGCAGTCCGGGGATCCGGACGCGACGGGACGGACCGTCCGTTTCAAACGGGACGCGATGGACCGGCTGGTCGGCACCACCCGGGCGGAGACGCAGGTGATCGTCCTGACGCCGCTGCTCGACGACGGCCAGGTGGACACGATCCTCCGGCTGCTCGCAGCCGGCCACGACGTGACCGTCGCGATGCCCGACGTGCTCCCCGACACCCCGGGAGGGCGGATCGACGGCCTCGACCGCGCCGACCGGATCGCCCGAGTCCGGCGGCGCGGCGCAGTCGTTCTCCCGTGGTCGCCCGAGGAGTCGCTGTCGATCGCCCTCGCGCAGTCGCGGCGCCGGGAGGTGATGGCCGGATGAGCCGCCGCGAGGGGCGCCCGTCCTTCGGCGCCCCCCTCCTGGGACGGGACGTGACGGTCGACGGCGGCGTCGCCGCGCTGGTGGCCGCGATCGCCGGGGCGCTCCTGGTCGGCGCCGCGGGCGGTCCCGTCGGCGGCATGGTCGCCGGCGTCGCGAGCGCGATCGTGACCGTCGTGGGGCTGATCCGTGTCTCCGACGCCGACCCGCTCTCACGGGCCGTCGGCAGCATCGCGCTCGTCGCCGGCGCGGTGTTTTTCACCCGCGCGGTCGTGCTCCCGGACACCGCTCTGGGCTTTTTAGCCGTGCTCTGTGGTTCTCTCGCCGTGCTGGCGATCGCCGTCGAGACGTTCTCCGGGGAGACGGCTCCCCCGCTACGACCGGCGATGTACGCCCTGCTCGGGTCGACCGGGATCATGCTGCTCGCGGGGGTGCTCCCGCTGGTCGGGACGGCGCCCGCAACGATCCTCGTGGCCGCGCTCGCGGGCCTGGCGTCGCCCGATCCCTCCATCCCGAGCGTCCTGCTGTCGCTCGTTTTCCTCCAGGTCCTGGTGATCTGCCTGTCGCTGGTCATCGACCGCGCGAACGCCGTCCTCGAGAGGTGGATCCCGCCCGAACAGACCAGCGGGTTCGGCATCCTCGATCGGCTGGGCGTCGAGGCGAGCGAGATCCCGCGCACGGTCTGGGTGTTCCTCGGCGCACAGCTGTTCCTCGCGCTCCTGTTGCCCGGGGTCCTGGGCGGAGTCCTCGCCGCGACGCTCCCCGGGGAGGTCCTGTACACGCTGTTGACCAGCGGGCTCGTGCACCTCCCGGTCGTCGTCCTGCTCGTGCTTTTTTCGGCCGTCATCGCCATCGAGCCGCTCCGGGGGCTCCTCATGCGGCTCGGCGGTTACCACCCGCCGACGGTGATCGGCCTGGTCGCCGGCGGCCTCCTCGTCACGGCGGTCGCGCTCGTCGGCGGTGCACTCTCGATCGCGGGTCTGGACGTCGCGGGGGGGCTCGCGTCCGTCGTTCCGGGCTCCGACGTTCTCCGGCCCGGCGCCGGACCCTACTGGTACGACGGTAGCGTCCTCTGGTCGATAGCCGGCCGGACCGCCGTCTTCACGCTCCTCGTCGGCGGGGGCGGCTGGGTCGTCCACAACACCGTCGCGAAGCCGATCCCGGGCGTGTCCGCGGGGGCAGTGCTGCTGTTTGCCGCCGCGGTGCTCGGCTCCGAGGCGGGGGCCCACCCCGTCGCCGTCTTCGCCACCATCGGCCTCGCGCTGGGCGCCCTCGAGGCCGGGTCGCGGTCGTCGCGGCTGTCGCGCCGCCTCGGCCCCTCGGCCGACACCCGGTCGGCCGAACTGGTCCACCTCCTCGGGAGCGCCGTCGCCATCACAGTCGGGATCGCCCTGGCGACGGCCGCGCTGTACCTCGTCGTCCCCGCGGCGGTCGGCCTGGGCGACGCCCGCGGCATCATGCTGCTGGTCGCCGGCCTGGCGGGCCTGTTCGCCGCGATCATCGTGTTCGGTTGGGGGTCGTCGTCCCCGGCGGGCTGACCCGCGGTGCCGGCGTTCCGGTCGGCGACCCGCCGTTACCGGCCGGCGACCTGCTCGATGGCTCCTACCGACACGATCACATGAAGCTCCCGAGCCCGGTCTGTTCCTGGCCCGAGGCCACCTCGTCCCAGGACATGCCCAGCGCCTCGATCACGCGGGCGATCGGCCCCTTGAGGGTCTTCTCCAGCATCTCGTCGTAGTCCACCCGGAACTCCTCGGGCACCTGGTCGGCGTACCCAAAACAGATCACGTCCGGGTCACGCTTGAAGTCCAGATACAGGGGATCGTCGGTCACGTCGGGATTCTCGGCCTCGAAGCGCTTCCAGAAGTCCGGGTGGACCTTCTCCAGGTACAGCCGCTTTGGCTTCGACCCCCGCCCGAAGTTCGTCCCCAAGAGGAGGTTCGCGTACTTCGCCCCCCGGACCTGGGCCGTGTCGGTCTCGTAGTTGTTCAGGCGCTTGCCGATCCCACCCGGGACGCCGATCTCCTCTAAGTCCATGTCACCCTCCCGGAACCGCTCGATCACCTCGTGGACGTACTCCGTCACCGTCTCCGTGCTCTCGCCGGTGACGATCATCTCCAGGACCTCCCGCTGGACCTCCTTCGTGACCGGCGCGATGTCCGAGCGCTGGTACTCGAAGCCCGTGATGTCGATGTCGTCGACG
>CAYSJP010000076.1:0-9402 GCA_964431395.1 uncultured Halobacteriales archaeon | reverse complement strand
AGACTCCCCTCGAAAAAGTCGACCCGGTCGTACCCCAGGTGCTTCAGGACGACGTAGGTGTGGCTGATCCGGCGGGCGGTGTTACAGTAGAGGATGGTTTGCCTGTCGGGCGTGACGCCGTGGGATTCGAGGACCGCTTCCAGTTCGTCGCGTGGCTTCAGCCCCCGCGAGTCGGGGTCGACGAGGTCCCGCCAGTCGAAGTTGACCGCGCCCTCGAGGTGGCCCTCCGCGAACTCCTCGGGCGTCCGGGTGTCGACGAGGACGGCGTCCCCGCCCTCGGTCGCCGCTAGCACCCCGTCGGCACCGATCAGCGGGCGATCCCCGGGGATCGAGACGGCGTAGTCGGTCGGCGCAGGATCGGACGAGCCGGTCGTCGTCGCCTCCCGCCGGCTCCAGGCGGTGTAGTCACCATCCAGGAGGCGCACCTCGTCGTGGCCGTACATGATCGCGGTCACGAGAAAGCGCGCCGCGAACACGCCGTGTTCGTCGTCGTAGGCGACCAGCGTGTCGCCCGGCCCGACGCCCGCCTCCGAGAGGATGCTCCCGAACCGCTCGGCGCCCGGAAGCATCCCGACGTCGCCGCCCTCCTCCCGAAACCGATCGAAGGGGATCGAGACGGCCCCGGGGACGTGTCCGATCGCGTCGAACTCCCAGCCGTCCCGGACGTCGACCACGCGGACATCGGGGTCGTCGCGGTGTTCCGCGAGCCACTCGATCGGGGCGACCACGGGCGCGTCTCCAGTCATCGCCCGGGAGTAACGAGCGAACCCGTATAGCTTTGTGCGTCTCAGCCCCGTCGGAGGAAGTGGCAAGTATTGCACGCCCCCCGATCGGCCGCCGTGGCCTTCCGCCGCCCGCGCCCGCATCACACGGAGTGCGTCGGGATCGGTCGCCAAGCGCGCGTGGACCGGTGGGGTTCCGGGCGCGTCGACCCGCCAACCATACCGCACGAGGGGGAAATTCTTGCCGGATATCAGCGTGAATGGCGGGATATGCCGAAAGGGGCGGTACTATACCGGAGACGGGAGTAGGTGGTGGTGCATGACGGATTACGCAAACGACGTGCTCGTTTCGGCGGACTGGGTTGAGGAGCGACTCGACGAATTCGAGAGCGACGACCCCGCACACCGGCTCGTGGAGGTCGACGTGGACACCGAGGCCTACGACGAGGCCCACGCGCCCGGCGCGGTCGGGTTCAACTGGGAGACGGACCTGCAGGACCAGACCACCCGCGACATCCTCTCGAAGGACGACTTCGAGGCGACGATGGGTGCGGCCGGCATCTCCGAGGACTCGACCGTGGTCCTGTACGGCGACAACTCCAATTGGTTCGCGGCCTACACGTACTGGCAGTTCCAGTACTACGGCCACGACGACGTGCGCCTCCTGGATGGGGGCCGCGAGTACTGGCTCGACAACGACTACACGACGACCGACGAGGTGCCCGACTTCTCGGCGGTCGACTACGCGGCCTCCGGCCCGCGCGAGAGCATCCGCGCGTACCGCGAGGACGTCGAGAACGCGGTCGATCGGGACCTGCCACTCGTGGACGTCCGTTCGCCCGAGGAGTTCTCCGGCGAGATCCTCGCGCCGCCCGGCCTGCAGGAGACCGCCCAGCGCGGCGGCCACGTCCCCGGCGCGAAGAACATCTCCTGGGCCGCCGTCACCAACGACGACGGCACCTTCAAGACCCGCGACGAGCTCGAGGAGCTGTACGCCGACCACGGCATCGACGGCGACGGCACGGTCGTCGCCTACTGCCGTATCGGCGAGCGTTCCTCGGTCGCGTGGTTCGCGCTGCACGAACTGCTGGGCTACGAGGACACGATCAACTACGACGGTTCCTGGACGGAGTGGGGCAACCTCGTCGGCGCGCCGATCGAGAAGGGAAGCTGACCGACCCCGGCGGTTTCTCGCCGGGTGCGCTACCGTCGAGAGACGTTTCCGGCGGTCCCGATCAGTCCGAGCGGTACTCCTTCTCGAAGCCGCGGAACTCGGTGCGGTGGGCCTCCTCGTCGGCCAGAAGCATCACGGCGAGATCCTCCGTGACCGGATCGTTCGCCTCCTCGGCGGCCGCGATGAGCGACCGGTAGGTGTCGATCGCGTCCTCCTCGGCGTCGAGCACCCCGCGGATGACCGCGAGTACGTCCGTGGAGTCCTCGGGGGGCTGCAGGGAGTCCTGGCGGGCAGTGAACTCCGCGGAGCCGGGGGGTCGGGCGTCGAGTTGCTTGAGCCGCTGACCCAGTTGATCGGCGTGGGTCAGTTCCTCCTGGATGTCCGTCTGGAGGCTCTCCTTGATCTCCTCGGCACGGACACCATCGAGGACGATCGCGTTCGTCTGGTAGTTCATCACCGTCTCGATCTCGTCGCCGTACGCCTTCCGCAGGAGCGTGATGACCTCGTCTGATGCCATGCCTAACAGTACGGCCCCGAGGGTAATACATCGTTTGCTCCGGGGACCGTGCGGGGGAGGAGACCGCGCTTCGCTCCGGAGACCGCCCGGAACGCGCCACGTGCGGGCCGGAGCATACAAGCCGTGGGCGCTCCTCACGGTCAGGCATGAACGCGGCGGAGCTACGGGACGAACTCGAATCGGAGCACGAGACCGAACTGTCGCGGCTCGGCTCCTCGAAGTCGATGTACGCGGCCACGGAGGGCGAGATGGACACCGACGCGGTGCTGTCGGCGATGGCCGACCGTTCCCACGCGGCCGCCGAGACGTTCGACGGCTGGGGCGCGGAGACGACCGACGCCATGCTGGCCGACGCCTTCGGCTCGCTGGCGGCCGACCAGCACGCACAGGCAAAGCGGATCGTCGACGCCGGCGGCGGGAAGGCGCTCGACCGGCCGACGGCCCTCCAGGAGTACCTCCGGGAACTGAACGCCGTCGACGAGCGCGCCGGCGGACTGCTCGCGTGGACGCTCGTGGCCGACCGCACCCTCTCCCAGGCGGTCGGCTTTTTCGTCGGCAACGCCGACCCGGCGTCGGCAAACCTGTTTCGCGACCTCCGCGAGGAGACCGAGCGCGCCGGCGACCGGGCGGAGGGGCTGCTGGAGGCGGTCTGTGAGGATCCGGACGACTGGGACGGCGCCCGGGAAGGCGCGAGCGAGGCGATCGAGGCCGCATACGCGGAGTACGTCGAGACCCTCGAGTCGATGGGCGTGAAGGTCAAGCCGGTGTGCTGATCGGACGGCGGCGGGGCGAAGGCCACACCTTTTTGCGCACCCACGCTCTGGGGGTGGGTGTGCAACGACCCGGCTGGATGGCGTGCGATCACCTCAGGCGGACGCGGAGCCAGTGACCCATGCGACCGGAAGACGAGCGCTACTTCGAGCGGATCGACGCCGACCTCGAGTCGGCGCTGTCGGTCGCGCGGGAGGCGAGAGCGGCCGGCAGGGATCCCGAGACGGAGGTGGAGATCCCCGTCGCCGAGGACATGGCCGCCCGCGTGGAGAACATTCTGGGCATCCCCGACGTCGCGGGGCGCGTCCGTGAACTCGAGGGGGAGATGAGCCGTGAGGAGGCGGCGCTCGCTCTGGCCGCCGACTTCGCCGAGGGTCGAGTCGGCGCCTACGACACCCGGGAGGGCAAGATCGAGGGGGCGGTCCGGACCGCCGTCGCCCTGCTCACGGAGGGGGTCGTCGCCGCGCCGATCGAGGGAATCGACCGCGTCGAGATCCGATCCAACGACGACGGCACCGAGTTCGTCCGCGTGTTCTACGCGGGGCCGATCCGGTCGGCCGGCGGGACGGCACAGGCCCTGTCCGTGCTCGTCGCCGACTACACGCGATCGCTGCTCGGTATCGACCGCTACAGGCCCCGCGACTCGGAGGTCGAGCGCTACGCCGAGGAGGTTTCGCTGTACGACGACGAGACGGGGTTACAGTACTCCCCCAGGGGAGCGGAGACGAAGTTCATCGCCGAGCACTGCCCGATCATGCTCGACGGCGAGGCGACGGGCGAGGAGGAGGTCGAGGGCTTTCGGGATCTGGAGCGCGTCGGCACGAACAACCCTCGTGGCGGGATGTGCCTCGTGCTCGCGGAGGGGATCGCGCTGAAGGCGCCCAAGATCAAGCGCTACACGGGCGACCTCGCGGAGGTCGACTGGCCGTGGCTCGATGACCTGATGGACGGGTCCTACGCCGACACGGCCGACGGCGACACGGATGGGGAGGACGCGGCGGGCGAAGAGGCGGGGGACGGCGACGGGGAGACCACCGAATCCGGCGACGGCCCGGCGTCGGAGGACGCTGCCCGCGGGCCGCCCCGCGCCGAGCCCCACGGAAAGTACCTCCGGGACCTGATCGCCGGGCGGCCGGTGTTCGGCCACCCGAGCGAGGCCGGGGGCTTTCGCCTGCGGTACGGCCGGGCGCGCAACCACGGCCACGCCACCGCGGGCGTCCACCCCGCGACGATGCACTTGGTCGAGGACTTTCTCGCGACGGGTACCCAGATCAAGACCGAACGCCCGGGGAAAGCCGCCGGCGTCGTCCCCGTCGACTCCATCGAGGGCCCGACGGTGAAACTCACAAACGGCGACGTCCGGCGAATCGACGACCCCGCGGAGGCCCTGGAGATCCGGAACGGCGTCGAGGAGATCCTCGACCTCGGCGAGTACCTCGTCAACTACGGCGAGTTCGTCGAGAACAACAAGCCACTCGCGCCGGCCCCCTACGCCGTCGAGTGGTGGGAGATGGACATGGAGGCGGCGGGTGCGGACGTCCGGGCGCTCCGGGACGACCCCCGGATCGACCTCGGGAACCCGGGCGCGGCGGAGGCGCTGACCTGGGCGCAGGAGTACGACGCCCCCCTCCACCCGGCGTACACCTACCTCTGGCACGACATTCCCGTCGACGTCTTCGAGGCGCTCGCCGACGCCGTAATGCAGGGCCGCCTCACCGAGGCGGACGGTGCCACGGAACAGCCCGGCACCGCGACCACGGACGAACGGGCCGACGCCACGCTCGTCCTCCCTCACACCGACACGGTCCGCGAGGCGCTCGAGACGCTACTGGTCGAACACACCGGCGGCGAGGAGACGATCACCGTCCCCGACGCCCTCGCGCTGGTCCGGTCGCTGGGGTTCACCGCGGATCTCGAACGGACCTGGGAGAAACTGCCGCCGGAGGCCCGGGAGTACGCCGACGGGGACAACGCCATCGAGGCGGTCCGGGCGGTCGCGCCCTTCGACGTCCGGGAGCGCGCGCCGACCCGGGTCGGCTGCCGGATGGGCCGCCCGGAGAAATCCGAGGAGCGCGAACTGTCCCCGGCGGTCCACACCCTGTTCCCGATCGGCGAGGCTGGGGGGAGCCAGCGCGACGTGACCGCCGCCGCCGCCCACACCGAGAACATGAGCGACCGCCCCGGCCGGGTCGAGACGCAGGTCGCACGCCGGCGCTGTGAGGACTGCAACGAGGAGACCTACCGCACGACCTGCCCGGCGTGTGGCGCACACACCCGGGCCGAGTACCAGTGCCCGGACTGCGAGATCACGGCGACGCCCGACGAGTCCGGACGCGTCGTGTGCCCCCGGTGTGGCGGGGAGGCGACCGCGGTCCGGTCGACGACGGTCGACGTCCACGGGGCCTACCGGGACGCCTTGGAGTCGGTCGGCGAGCGCGAGAGCGCCTTCGACATCCTGAAAGGCGTGAAGGGGCTCTCCTCGGCGGAGAAGACGCCCGAGCCGATCGAGAAAGGGGTCCTCCGGGCGAAACACGACGTCTCGGCGTTCAAGGACGGCACCGTCCGCTACGACATGACCGACCTGCCCGTCACGTCGGTGCGCCCGGCGGAGGTCGACGTGACCGCCGACCGGTTCCGCGAGCTCGGCTACGAGACGGACATCCAGGGCGACCCGCTTCGGTACGACGACCAGCTCGTCCCCCTCCGTGTGCAGGACGTGATCCTCTCGGATGGCGCCGCCGAGCACATGCTCCAGGTCGCGGACTTCGTCGACGACCTGCTGGAGCAGTTCTACGGGCTCGAGCCGTTCTACGAGGTCGAGGAGCGCGAGGACCTGGTGGGCGAGCTCGTGTTCGGGATGGCACCCCACACCAGCGCCGCTGTCGTGGCCCGCGTCGTCGGGTTCACCTCCGCGGCCGTGGGGTACGCCCACCCGTACTTCCACGCCGCCAAGCGCCGAAACTGCTTTCACCCGGAGACGAAGCTGTGGTACCGGGACGAGGACGGGGAATGGAACCACAGCGTGATCGAGGCGTTCGTCGAGGACCGGCTCGACGATCCGCGCGAGGATGACTTCGGGACGCTCGTCGAGGAGTTGGACGGCGACGTGGTCGTGCCGTCGGTCGACGAGGACGGACAATATGTCCGGGAGCCAGTGGAGGCCGTCTCGAAACATCCCTCGCCGGATCATCTGGTCCGGGTTGAAACGCGCGGTGGACGGTCGTTGACGGTGACGCCGGACCACTCGATGGTTCGGTGGAACGGGCGAACCGAGAACGTCCCGGCCGGAGAGCTCGAAGAAGGTGACGAGATTCCGGCCCCGGAACCGACGAGTGACCGTCCGCCGGGGGTGGGGAGAGTCGCAGTCGACGGTGGGGAGCCGAAAGTTGATACCGTAGAACGGATCGGGATCGTGACGAGTGACGTGCAACACACCTACTGCCTCACCGTCGATGAAACGCACACGCTCGTGGCGAACGGACTAGCGGCCGGCCAGTGCGATGGCGACGAAGACTGCGTCATGCTCCTGATGGACGGCCTGTTGAACTTCAGCAAGAAGTACCTCCCCGATCAGCGCGGCGGAAGCGTCGCCGAGGACGCGCGGGTCGTGGCAGTCGATCCCGGCGGCGACGTCCAGTTCACGAGTTTCGGAGAGCTCTGGGAGGAGTTAGACGCTCCAATCGAACGCGACGGCAAGTTCCGAAAGAAGACGTGCGCCGCTGAAGGATGGGAGACGTACGCCTTCGACGAGTCACACGAGGCGTCGCTGAAACCGATCGAGAAGGCAATCCGGTACCGGGCGAGTGAGGAGGAGGGGCTCATCCGGGTCGAGACCCAGTTCGGCCGAGCGATCGAGATCACCGAACACCACAGTCTGTTCCGGTACGACGACGGCATCGAGGAGGTCGCTGGGGGTGACCTCGATGAGGGCGACCTTATCATCGCACCCCGCGAACTCCATGTCGAGCCGGAGGCGACGACGATCGACGTAACGGACTGTATCGAGGAACCGTACGTCGTCATCGACGACGACGTGGAGGAGTTTCTCACCGCCGCGTGGGAAGCGACGGGGCAGGGTAGCGCGGTGCACGAGACGTTCGACCGGGGGCTCTCGTACCGCCTCCGACGACGGAAGATGGCCTACGGGCAGTTCCAGCGCCTCCTGGATCGGAGCACGGTCCCCGACGTCCCCGTCGGTGTCCGGATCGGGCTACCGGGGTCATCGGACGGTATCCGGGAGGAGATCGATGTCGACCGCGAGTTCGGCTGGCTACTGGGGGTGTTCGTCGCCGAGGGGACGCTTTCGAGTACCGTTCCGGCGATCCACAACGCCGACGAGGACGTGATCGATGAGGTGACTGCGGCCATCGAACGAACCCTCGGACACGAACCTGGCGTTCGGTGGTCGAACAAGGCATACGAGGTGCGATTCCCGGCGGTATTCCGGGAAGTTCTGTACCACCTCGGGTTCGAGGACGCCGATAGCTACGATTCGAGCGAGAAGGTCGTCCCCGGCTGCATTAAAACGGCTCCTCGCGAGGTGGTCATCGCGTTTCTCGAAGGGTTCATCGCTGGCGATGGGAGCAGATCATCCAACGACAACCACACGACGATCGCGTTCCACACCACGAGCGAGGACGTGAAAGACGGAATCGTGTTTCTCTTACACCGTCTCGGGATCGTCGCCAACGTCTCGACCCGTGAACGCGACGAGACGCGCCAACGTATTTACAGTATCACCGTATCCGGCGGCGTGTCCGACAACCCGCTCGCCAGATTGCTAAACGGCGAAGAATCCTACCACCCAAAGAGCCTGGTCGTTCGGATCCCCGACGCGCTGATGAAACTCCGCGAGATGGACATCGAGGGGATCAAACGAATCGTCCCGAAGTATCTCAAGCGCCGCGAGAACGTCTCGCTCGAAAAGCTCCGCGGGATGGTCAGAGCGATCGAGGAGCAGTCGCTTCCCGAGGGTGCTCGGGAGCCCCTCGCAACGCTCCGGAAAATCGTCGACGGCGACCTCTCGTACCTGCGGGTGAAAGACATCGAACGTGTCGACTACGATGGGTTTCTCTACGATCTGCAAGTCGGCGGCGATCCCGTCTTCACCGCCGACTGGCTGTACGCGCACAACTCCATGGACGCACCCCTCGTCATGTCCTCCCGGATCGACCCCACCGAGATCGACGACGAGGCCCACAACGTCGACATCGTCCCGGAGTACCCCCGGGCGTTCTACGAGGCGACCCGCGAGATGGTCGACCCCGGAGAGGTGGACATCGAGACCGCCGAGGACACCCTGGGCACCGACCGCGCCTACGCCGGCTTCCGGCACACCCACGACACCTCCGATCTCGCACTCGGGCCGGATCTCTCGGCGTACAAGACGCTGGGCTCGATGAAGGACAAGATGGACGCCCAGTTAGATCTCGCCCGGCGGATCCGGGCGGTCGACGAGTCCGACGTCGCCGAGCGCATCATCGAGTACCACTTTCTGCCGGACCTGCTCGGCAACCTCCGGGCGTTCTCCAGGCAGGAGACCCGGTGTCTGGACTGTGGCGAGAAGTACCGGCGGCCGCCGCTGTCGGGGTCCTGCCGGGAGTGTGACGGCGACGTGAACCTCACCGTCCACGAGGGGTCGGTGAACAAGTACATGGAGACCGCGATCAGGGTCGCCGAGGAGTTCGACGCCCGGCCGTACACGAAACAGCGCCTGGAGGTCCTGGAGCGGTCCCTGGAACGCACCTTCGAGAACGACCACAACAAACAGTCGGGCATCGCGGATTTCATGTAGAAACGGCCGGTCGTTCTGCCACCGAAGGAGCGTCCGGCCGCCACTTGTTTGCTGCAGGTGACCGGAACGGGACCCGATGGACGCGAAAAAAGGGGGAAGCGGAACCGGGATGTCACTCCGGGCGCGTCATACGGGTGAGGACCCCAACGCGACGGCCCGACACGGGTCGGTGCGTGGATCCGAGCCCGAAAGCCGGACGGGAAAACCAGTCGATCCCCGACCGAGGGCGCGACTCATACTGACTCTTGTAGCCGATTACCGCTCCGACCGCCCGCAGTCGGGCGGTCGATACGGTAATTGCCTACACTAGTCAGTATCAAAAGACGTCGCCGTCCTCGTCAATATCGTCGAGGAACTGGTCGTACCAGTCCTCGATGCGGTCGTAGTCGGTGAAGCCAAAGGAGTTCTTGACGACGATGACGCG
>CAYSJP010000075.1:0-9424 GCA_964431395.1 uncultured Halobacteriales archaeon | reverse complement strand
CGACGACCCGCCACCCAACGGCGGTCCCGTCCGACTGTTTATCAGTGGTGACGGAGCATCCATGGGCGAATGCCGATTCTCGTTCGTGACGAGGCGAAAACGGGGTCGACGGTGTCCGACGGGAGCCGGGAACTCCTGAACCGGCTCGACGCCGGGAGGAGCCGCGCAACGAACCTGGAGAGGGTTCTCGAGGCGCGGTGGTCGGCGATCACGGCGGCCGTCGAATCCGGAGTAGGGCACGGCAACGACGCCGGCGACGAACTGTACGAGCGCTACAGGGACCACTGGAAGGGCCGGTTCGCCGCGGGCACCCGGGACGCGTCCGCCATCGCGACCCTCGTCGACGAGCGGACCGTCGACGTGCGCGAGGACATCGACGAGGACGCCTTCTTCTCGACCGTCGAGGGCCACACGACGCTCACGAACCGCTACGACCTGGAGAAGGCGGTGCCGACGGCGAAGAAACACCACTTCACCGAGTTGGAGCGCTACTGGGTGAACGAGCCCTACGCCTTCGTGGTCATCTTCCACTCCGGCCGGGACAACGAGACGAAGTACTACGTCGTCGAACCATACGTGACGCCCATCGAGGCGGACCTGAAGGCGTTCCTCGCGGAGAAGCTCCGGACGACGATCAAGTACCGCAGCGAGGACGTGCTCGCCGTCGGGGGCGACGACCGTGCAACCGTCATCGAGCGGGAGACCCGCCGGCTGCTCGAGCGCTACGGGATCCACTCGACACGGGCCGAGTCGGCGGGCGGACTGTTCGCCGGACTGTTCGGCGACGGCTCCGGGGAGTCCCTCGAGGGCGGGTTCCTGACGCGGCTCCTCGGCTCGGACGGGGACGACGCCGATGCCGGAGAGTCGTCCACGCCGGACCCGGCCGGGGCGGCCGACGGGCCCGGAGCGCTCGAGGGTATTTCGGCGCGCCCCGAACCGGTCCTCCTCGAGGAGGACGACGACTCCCTCTCGGCGTACCAGGTCGAGAAGCTGCTGTACCGGCTCACGCGGGACTTCGTCGGCTACGAACGGATCGACGCCATCAAGCACGACATCAACGTCGAGGACGTCTCCTGTGACGGGTACGACTCCCCCGTGTTCGTGTACCACACCGATCACGAGCAGCTCATCACGAACGTGCACCACGGCAGCGACGAACTCGACGACTTCGTCGCGAAACTCGCCCAGCGCTCCGGCAAGGGCATCTCCAAGCGTCAGCCCCAGGTCGACGCCACGCTGCCGGACGGGTCCCGGTCACAGCTCACGCTCGGCCGCGAGGTGTCCGATCACGGCACCAACTACACCATCCGGCAGTTCAAGGACGTCCCCTTCACGCCCATCGACCTCGTGAACTGGCGGACGTTCTCCCTGGACCAGATGGCGTTTCTCTGGCTCGCCATCGAGAACGAACGCAACCTTCTGTTCGCCGGCGGGACGGCCTCGGGAAAGACCACCAGCCTCAACGCCGTCTCCCTTTTCATCCCCTCGAACGCGAAGATCGTCTCCATCGAGGACACTCGCGAGGTGGAACTCCCCCAGCGCAACTGGATCGCCTCGGTCACCCGGCCCTCCTTTTCGGGTGACGACGGGGGCGACATCGACGAGTTCGATCTGCTGGAGGCCGCGTTGCGCCAGCGCCCCGACTACATCGTCATGGGCGAGGTGCGCGGCGAGGAGGGCCGTGACCTGTTCCAGGTCATGTCGACCGGTCACACCACCTACACCACGTTCCACGCCGACACCGTCGGCGAGGTACTCAAGCGGTTCACCACCGACCCGATCAACGTCTCGAAGACGCTGTTCACGGCGCTGGATCTCGTCTCGATCCAGACCCAGACCCGCATCGGGGGCCGGAAAGTGCGCCGGTCGAAGTCGATCACCGAGATCAACGAGTACAACGCCGAGAACGACGAGATCAACGTCCAGGACGTGTATCAGTGGCGCGCCGAAACCGACGAGTTCGAGGAGGTTGGCCGCTCGAACGTCGTCGAGAGCATCATGTTCGACCGCGGCTGGGATCGGGCCGAACTCGACCGCGAACTCGAGAAGCGCCGGATCGTCCTCGCCCATCTGATCCGCCACGGCCTGAACGACTACGCGGAGGTCGCGGCGACGGTCCAGTCGTTCATCGCGGACCCCGAGACGATCCTCGGGCTGATCGCGAACGGCGACCTGGAGGAGAGCCTCGCGGCGTTGCGGGAGATGGAGAGCGTCGAGATCGACATCGACCCCGAGACGGAGGCGTTGGTCCCCCGGCCCGACCCCCCCGAGCGGGTGTACGAACTCGCGGGCGACGTCCTCCGCGGGGCCGACGACGGCATCCTCGCGGAGTACGGGGCCGACGAGTCCGCGCCCGGCCGGCTCGACCGGGCGATCACCCGGGCCGCGCTCGGCGCCGTCGACGACATCGAGGGGACGACGGGGAGTCCATGAGCCTCCGGACGTCCCGGCACGACGCGGACCTGCTCTCGGATCTCGGCTACCCGATCTACCGCCGGCTGTTCGACGATCACGGGTTCGTCGGCAGCCTCGACCACAAGCTCGCGGAGGCACGGATCGCGATGCCGGTCGAACTGTACGTCTCGCGGGCGATCACGGTCGGGCTCCTCATGTGGGTCGTGGGCGCCGCCCTCGGCTACGGGCTAGTCGTCACGGGGGTCCTCCGGATCTCCATGCCGTCCCCCCCGAACGTCACGGTCGTCGCGGTGCCGGGGGCGCTCGAGACCGCTGCGCTCGTTCTCCTCACCGGCCTGTTCTCCGGCTCGATCGGGTTCGGGAGCCTCCTCGCGGTGCCGTATCTCCGGGCATCGGGCCGCGAGCGGGAGATCAACATGCTGCTGCCGGACGCCGTCTCGTTCATGTACGCCCTCTCGGTCGGCGGGCTCAACCGGCTCGAGATCATCGAGGCGATGGCGCGGGCCGACGATACCTACGGCGAGGTCGCCCGGGAGTTCCAGTCGATCGTCCGGGAGGCGGAGTGCTTCGACGCCGACTACCGGACGGCGATCCGTGACCAGTCCCTCCGGACACCGAGCGACGAGCTGTCGCAGTTCCTCACCGACATGCTGTCGATTCTCAGTTCCGGGGGCGACGTGACGGAGTTTCTCGACGACAAGACGGACAAGCACATGCGGACGGCCAAACAACAACAGGAGCGCACCCTGGAGACCCTGGAGCTGTTCGGCGAGATGTACCTCACCCTCTCCCTGTTTCCCCTGCTCCTGGTCATCGTGCTCGTCGTGCTGAGCATGCTCGGCGAGGCGAGTCAGTTCCTCATGTACGTCACCGTCTACGGGCTGATCCCCGTGATCGGCGCCGGCTTTCTGGTGCTCGTCTCGACGGTGACGACCGACGAACCGGGCGACGGCTATCTCGAGGGCGGTCGCTCGAAGGAGGGGGCTGGGCTCGTCTCGCTCGGCGAGATCGACGAGTACACCGGACGGTTCGCGGTGTTCTCGCGCATCCGAAACCGCGAGGCCGTCCACCGCGTCGCCTCGATCCTCCGGCGGCCACACCTCTTCTTCCGGGACCGTCCGTCGTACACGCTCGCGCTCACCGCCCCGATCGCGGTTGCCGCGGTCGGGTGGGCGATCGCGAGCGGGCTCGCACCACGCTCCTACGGGGGAATGAAGAACAGCCCCGTCCGGGGAACGTTCCTGTACGTGTACCTCCCCCTGTACGCGACGCTGCTCCCGGTCGCGGTGTTCCACGAGTGGAACGTACGGTCGAGAGGCGCCGTCGTGAGCGACCTCTCCGAGGCCCTCCGGAAGCTCTCCAGCGCGAACGACACGGGGCTGACGCTGCTCGAATCCATCCGGACCGTCGCCGACACCTCCTCCGGGAAGCTCGCCCGCGAGTTCGACACGATCCACGCGAAAGTCCAGTACGGGACGAGCCTCGGTGGGGCGCTCGTGGAGTTCGCAAACGAGTACCACATCCCGCGGCTCGCGCGCACGGTGAAGCTCGTGACCAAGGCCCAGGAGGCCTCGAACCGGATCACGAGCGTCCTCACGACCGCGGCACGGGTCTCGGAGAACCGGGACGAGCTCGACCGCGAGCGGAAATCCCGGACCCGGATGCAGGTCGTCATCATCCTCGTGACGTACCTCACCCTGCTCGCGGTGATGGCGATCCTCAAGTCGCAGTTCCTCGACGTGATGAGCGGGCTGACCGACCAGTCGGCAGGCGGCGGGGGCGGCACCGGAGGGGCGTCCTTCGGGGGGAACGTCGACACGGCGGCGCTGAACGTGCTGTTCTTCCACGCCGTGACCATCCAGGCGGTCATCTCAGGCGCTGTCGCGGGGTACATCCGGAGCGCCGACCTCCGGAGCGGCGTGAAGTTCGTCGTCGTCCTGCAGACGATCGCGCTCGCGACGTGGATGGCGGTGGGCTGACGTGGCGGGGGATCCACCCGGGCGGCGACGGGAATCGCCACTGCGTGGACGGCGCGGGCAGTGGGACGATGGACGCGGACGGACGGACGACGGGCGCGGACAGACGAACGTCGACCTGCTTATCGGCGTGAGCGTGTTCGTCGTCGCGGCCGGGTTCGTCCTCCTGACGGCGTCGGGGATGTCGGACCCCTCCGTCGGCGGCCAGGAAACCCCGATCGTTGCCGACCGGACCACCGCGCTCCTCGCGGAGGGGATGTTCGCCACCGCGGGCACGCCGGGCGCCCTCGACGGTACCTGCACGTACGGCTTCTTCGAGGAGTCGATGGGCGAGGGGACCTGCGCGATCCCCTACGACGAGACCGAGTCTGACCTGACGGCGCGGCTCGGAATCGCCCCGCGGTACGGCGTGAACGTCACGATCCGCCGCAACACGGCGGGCGACCCGGAGCCCGACGTCCTGTGTACCGACGGCGGATCGGTGGGGGTCTGCCCCGACACGACGCGGCTGGCGGCCGGCCCGACGCCGCCGGACTCGGGATCGACGTTCTCCGCCAGCCGGGGGGTCTACCTGGACGGGAAGGACGTCGTCGTCGAGGTGGTGGTGTGGTGACCGTCGTCGGGGTGGTGCCGCAGTGAGCCGCCGGCGGACGTCCGGGCCGGACGAGCGCGGCCAGGCCCACACGCTGGAGGCGTTCGTCGCCGCCCTCCTCCTCGTGGGCAGCGTGGTCTTCGTCCTGCAGGTCACCGCGACGACGCCGCTGACGGCGAGCACCTCGAGCCAGCACGTCGAGAACCAGCAGGTCCAGGTGGCACGCGGCCTGCTCGACAGCGCCGTTGAAAACGGCTCGCTCCGCGAGGCCCTGCTGCGCTGGAACGACTCGACCGGCACCTTCGTCGGTGCCGGCGACCGGGGGTACTACGTCCGGGCCGACCAGTCCAACGACACCTTCGGGGCGATGCTCGACCGGATCGCTTCCGATCGGGGCATCGCGGTCAACGTGGACGTCCTGTACCTGTCGGCGGGCGGCGACCTCCGGAGTCGGCGGATGGTGCACGTCGGGACGCCGAGCGACCACGCCACGAGCGTGAGCCGCGCGATCACGCTGTACGACGACGACGAACTCGACGACGGCCCGACGACGCTGAACGACTCGTCGTCGTACTTCGTCCCGGACACGGCGGAGGGGAGCGTCCACGGCGTGGTCCGCGTGGAGGTGACGGTGTGGCGGACGTGACCACCGAATCAGGTGCGCCCGACGCCGACGATCCGGGCGCACTCGACGCCGACGACCCGTGGGGGTCCGGCGCTCCCGGCACGCACGATCCCGGGGGGCGCGATCGCGCCCAGTTGCTCCTCGTTGCGGGGCTGGTCGTCGCCGTCACGCTCGTGATGCTCGCGCTCACGCTCAACACCGTCATCTACGCCGAGTACCGGGCGGCGCGCGGGTCCGACGTTGCCGGGGACGACGCGCTCCGGTTTCTCGAGGCCACCGAGGACGGCATCGGGGGCATCCTCGAGGCCGCGAACCGCGGCCACGACGGGAGCCACGCGGCCCTCCGCGCGAACGTCACCGACGCCGTGGACGCCTGGGGCAACGCGACGGGGCGCTCCTTCGCGACCACTGGGGTCGCGACGCACGTCTCGAAGCGGACCCTGACGAACGGCACGCGGATGCTCCAGACCGACGCCTCGCGGAACTTCACGGCCGCGGACGGCGCCGCGAACTGGACGCTCGCCACCGACGTCTCCGCACGCCAGTTCCGTCTCGACGTGACGAACGCGTCGCTCGCCGCCTCGACGGACGCGACGGTCGGTTCCGGGCAGGGCGTGTTCCACGTCCACGTGAACGACCAGTCCTCCTCGCGGTGGCGGGCGTTCGTCTACCGGGACCCGAACACGGGAACGATCAACGTCACCGTCCGGAACGACACCGGCGGGACCGTCTCGGAGTCGGAGCCGTGTTCGGTGACCGCCGAGCACGTCCTCGTGGACATCACCGACGGAACGGTCGGCGGCGAGTCCTGCCCCGCACTGTCGTTCGCGCCGGATCTCCAGTCGCCGTACGCGATCACGTACAACGAGACCGAGTCGACGACCGGTACCCCGACGGTCACCGGTACCTACCACCTGATCGTCGACGACGGGAGCGTCGCGCGGACGCCGGGCCCGGAGTTCAACGGCGCCCCCGGGAACTCGCCGTGGGCCGACGCGGCCGTCTACGCGGCCAGCTACGACGTCGTCTACGAGACCACACGGCTCCGGTACAACGCGAGCGTCCGGATCGCTCCGGGTGAGGCCGATGACTGACCGGGCCGTCCCGATCCTGCCGGAGACCGACAGGGGGGTCTCGACCGTGCTGGGCTACGTCCTCGGGCTCGCCATCGTCACCGCGCTGATCACCGGACTGTTCCTCACGACGGGCGAGGTCGTCGACGACGAGCGCGAGCGGGCGGCCGGGTCCGAACTCCGGGTGCTGGGCAACCGCCTCGCCGCGGACGTCGCGACCGTCGACCGGCTCGCGCTGTCGGCCGACGACGCCCGGGTGGGACTGACGCGTGACCTCCCGGACGCCGTCGTCGGGTCGAGCTACCGGATATCGCTCACACACGACGGGGCGGGCCCGGCGGAGATCGAGCTGACTGCGCCGGATCCCGACGTCTCCGTGACGGTGACCGTGGTGAACGGGACCGCGATCGGCAACTCGACGGCCGCCGGGGGGGACGTCCGGATCCGGCACGACGGGAGCGTGGTAGTGATGGAGAATGCGTGAGCGCGCCCAGAGCGACGTGCTCGGGTTCGTGTTCGTGTTCGCGATAGTCGTCGCGACGATCGGGCTGGCCTTCACCGCCGGCTTCTCCGGACTCCAGGACGCCCGGGACGTCGAGCGCGTGAACAACGCCGAACGCGCCTTCGAGGTGCTGAAAGACGACTTGGAGGACATGATCGACCGGGGAGCGCCGAGCCGGGCGACCGAGATCGGCCTCGCCGGCGGGAGCCTCTCGATCGGCGACCCCGTGACGATCCACGTCAGCGAGGCGAACGGTAGCTTCAGCACCGCCCGGACGATCGACCCCCTCGTTTACGACTCGAGCACCGGAACCGAGATCGTCTACGCCGGGGGGGCGATCCTCAGACAGCAACGAGGCGGCGGGACCGTCACGCAGCCGCCGGGGTTTCTCCTCTCGACCGAGCGGACCGTGATCCCGGTCGTCCAGACGCGCGGGACGGGATCGGGTAGCGTGGGCGGCGGCACGACCGTTCTCGTCCGGACGGCCGTCTCACGGCGGAACGTCCTGTACGCCACCGAGGACGCTCCCGTACGGCTGTGGGTGAACATCACGACACCGCGGGCGGATGCGTGGCACGACCACCTCGACGACGGGAGCGACGTGGCCTGCGAGCCGGTCGTCGCAGATCGGGTGGCGTGCCGGGTCGAGACCCGCCGGGCGTACGTCACCCGGATCAGCATCGACGTCGAACTGCGTTAATCGAGATCGACCGCGATCTCGTGTTCGGTGACGTGGAGGAAGGTGAGAAAGCCGCCGCCATCCGACCGCTCGTAAGCGATCGTCCCGGTCGAGGCGCTCTCGTCGACGCTGTCGCTGCTCGCCGGGCCGTCGAAAACTTCGAGGTCGACGTCCGGACCCAGCAGGGCGACGTAGTGGGAGACGAGAAAGCCGAGTTCCCCGGTTTCGTCCGGGTCGGTGTCGTTGTACGTCCCGTCGTGGCCACCCCCGGTGTCGGCGTCGTGCTGATCGAAAGTGGTCGTGGGCGCTATCGTGCGGCCGCGGATCTCGCTGCCGTAGTGCCACTTGCCGTCCCCGCCGGTCTCGATCGCGTCGTAGCCGATCGCCGTCGTCCCGGTGACGTTGGCGGCGAGCGTGCCCTCCGAACAGTCCTTCGTGAACCCGGAACCGGGATCGGTGGTGACGTTCACGCTGTGGTTCTGCCAGCCCTGGTACCGGCCGGTCGTCCCGTCGTAGTAGTAGACGCCGACGTCGACCTCGTCGACGCTACCGCAGCTGTTCCCTCCACCGTCGCGGGACACGTGGAGTTCGAACTCCTCGTTGCCCCCGGACGCGTGAAGCGACCACTGAAGCTGGTTCCAGCGGTCGACGCTGATCGAGACGGTGAATCCCGTGAGCCGGTGGCCGTCCTCCATTCCCCGGATCGCCACCGCGTTCCCCTCGTCCGGCACGTCGAAGTCCCCGCCCGTCCGCCCCGCGATCAGCGCCATCGTTGCGGTCCGGTTGCCGTGATCGAGCGACACGCTGCCGGCGGTCCGCTGCCGGAAGTAGTCCGCCCAGGCGACGTAGTGGTCGCCGTGGACCGTCACCGTGACGTTCCCGGCGTCGACCGGGTTCCGGTAGGAGGCGTTGCCGTAGTCCGGCGCGCTCCCGTTCGGGAAGACCCGCGTCGAGCGCTCCCGGATTGCGATCCCCGCCGACGTCGGCCCGGAGACGCCGTCGGCGCCGTCGACCGAGATTATCGGCAGCGTGAGCGTCGACCCACGGTAGTGGAACTCCGGCGGGGAGATCATGCGGCTGGCGTTTCCGCTCCCGCGCCAGACGCCGCCGCCCTGGTAGGCGACCGTGGTGTCGTCACCGTCGTAGGTAACCGAGCCGAGCGTCGTGTTGGTCAGCACCTCCGTGGTGCCGTTCGCGGAGTGGTTCGCGTGGCGCACCCGCATCCAGCCGGCGTCTGCGCTCACCGCGTAGGTGCCCTCGCCGCTGGCGGGTAGCTGCACGGTCCGGGCGTTCGATCTCCCGAGCGCGACCACCGCGGCCCCGGAGTCGAGCTGCGTCATCGCGCGCTCGACGCTGCTCGCGCGGGAGTCGTCCCGGGCGGCCTCGAGCGCGGTCGTCCCGAAGGCGACGACGGCGCCCGCCCCGATCAACACGATCCCGATGAGCAGGACGGTCCCGACGAGCTCCGACTGGCCGCGGTCGGGGTCACGGGCGGCGGTGTGCATCGCCCCTCATTGCTGCGTCACTCCGGTTAAATCCCCGGCCACGGGGCATCCATCCCC
>CAYSJP010000074.1:0-9559 GCA_964431395.1 uncultured Halobacteriales archaeon | reverse complement strand
CGATCGACTCCGCCGCCGCGACGGCCTCCTCGACCGTGGTGGCGAGTTCGGAGTCCGGGATCGGGATGCCCGCATCCGCGAACACCTCCTTCGCCTGGTACTCGTGTAGTCTCATGTTTTGCTCGGGGTGTACTTTCCCCGAAGCACTGTTAGGAGTATCGAAACGCCGAGGGCGGCCACGCCCGGCGAGGGTGGTTTCGCTGCCCGCGCGGTCGCTCGCGACCTTACAGGTGCTCGACGAGTTCGACTCCCCAGCCGTCGGGGTCCTCGAGGAACGCGACCCGCAGGCCGTCTTCCTCGAGCGTCTCGGGGGCGCCGGTGATCCGGTCGTCGTCGAGGGCCGCGACGGTGGCGTCGACGTCCGCGACGGTGAGCGCGGTGTGGACGAAGTCCCCGGCATCGATCGGGGCTTCAGCACCGACGAGCTGGATCGCGGCGTCGTCGTCGAGGGTCGGGTCGGGGCTGCCGACGAAGACGTTCCGCGTCCCGTCCCCGGCCGTGAACGAGCGGAGCACCTCGTAGTCCGCCAGGTCGGCGTAGAAGTCGACGCTTCGCTCGATGTCCGATACCCCGAGTGCCACGTGCCGGAGCGTCATGGCGGTATCTCACCCCGGACGAGTCTTATAATCAGGGGTCCCAGCCGATCCCAGTGTGTTTTTATTCGCTCCCGTCGATGACCGGGTATGGCAGACGATTCGACGATGTTCGGACTCTCGCTCGTCGGCGTGCTCGCCGGGCTCGGGGTTCTCATCTTCGGCGTGATGCAGAACAACGGGGAGGAACTCAACGAACTCATCCTGGCGGGCGGGGTGATCGTCCTCCTGGGGTTCGGCGTGCTCACGCTCGGCATCGCGCGCCTCGAGGAACCCGAGGGCGGCGGTCACTGATAATGACTCGTGTAGGCAATTACCGTATCGACCGCCCGGCTGCGGGCGGTCGGAGCGGTGAAACGCTACACGAGTCATTATGACGCGGACGGCCGGCTCCCAGCCTCGCCTCACACGGGGTCGAAGACGCTCGCGTAGTCGGCGATGACCCCGTCGACGCCGGCCGCTATCAGCCGCCGCGCGACGGTCCGGGTCGTCACCGTCCAGGCGTTCACCGCCAGCCCGGCATCGTGGGCACGCTCGACGTAAGCGGCGCCACACAGGTCGTAGTGGGGGTGGACGAGCGTACAGCCGGCGTCGACCGCCGCATCGATACCCCCCGAGACGTCGTGGAGGTAGGCGAGCGCGACCTCCTCCGGGCCCTGCCGAGCCTCGCGAGCCGCGTCGAGCACGCCATCACGAAACGACGAGACGATCACTCCGTGAGGATGCGCCCGGAGGGCCGACACCGCGTCGCCCGCGATCCCCGCCTCCTTGAGTTCGGCGTTCACCCCGGTGTCAGGGGGGACCGCGTCCAGAACGTCCGGTAGCGCCGGAACGCCCTCGCCGGATCCGAGCACCGACAGCGCGTCGAGTTCCGCCCGTGAGAACGCGGAGACGGGGCCCGCGGCCTCGGTCACGCGGTCGACCGTCCGGTCGTGTATGCAGACGAGCTCTCCCGACCCGCACCGCCGGACGTCGACCTCGACGACGTCGGCCGCGCCGGCGGCCCGGCGGACGGCCCCGGGGGTGTTCTCCGGGTGCTCGCCGGCGTACCCGCGGTGGGCGATCCGGCGGGTCATCCGCTCCGCCAGTCGCCGAGATCGAAGGGAACCGAGCCCTTCGGGTATCCCTCGACGCGCCCGGTGGGCCGCATCCAGAACACGACGGCGGGACGGTGGCCGACGTCGGGGCGCTTTTGCTCTATCTTCCGCCAGGCGGACTCGGGAAAGCTCGAACAGTCGACGAACAGGGTGACGCCGCCGCCGTGAGCCTCGAGCTGGCCGTCGGTTTTCGTCGCCGTGGTGTCCTTGATCGCCGCGGTCGGGGAGTTGGCGGCCCGCTCGCTCGGCGGGAGCGGCCGGGTCACCTCTACGAGTGTCGGGTCGGTGTCCTCCCGGGAGATCCGGTAGTCGATCGAGTGACCGGTGGTCACCGCGGCCTCCGGCTCGAGCGAGAAGCCGGCGTCCGCGAGCAGCTTCGCGGCGTCGAACTCGCCCATCGTCGCGCTCATGCGCGTCAGATCGAGATGCTCCGAGGTGCCGAGCTTCGAGGCCATCACGAACCGGTAGTCGTCGAAGACGCCACGCTCGAGAAACCCCTCGTAGAACGCGCAGGCGGTCCGGTAGTCGGTGTCGGGAAAGCCCGCGGCGTGCTCCCGGAAGAACGCCCGGGTCGTCTCGCGGCCGTCCTTCGAGAGAAAGGCGGGGAGAAAAAACCACGACAGCGTCGGGTAGTCCTCCAGCCAGGGCGACTCCTCGTGGAGCTGGGCGAGCAGCTCCCGCTCGGCCCAGTCGGTGACGGGGGCGGGCGCCTCCGAGAAGGAGATCTTGTTGGTCCCCCAGAGCGCCTTCGGCGTCTCGGTGTTTCCGACCCAGTAGGCGCCCGAGCCGTTCCAACAAAAGAGTGCGACGTCGCCGTTGTCCATGTCGAAACGCCGGGCGTCGTACCCCTCCGGCGGGGCGTACCAAGGGGTGCTGGCGGTCGCGCCGAGGTTCGCGTCGAGCGCCCCCCGGATCTCCGAGGCGACGCGGCTCCCGGTCCAGCGCTCGGTCGAGCGACGGAAGCGGAGCGGACTTGCCACGTTACCCCTAGTACGGGAGAGGAATTAGGACTTGTCCTCCGATAGGAGGTCGTCCTGGCGGATGTGGGTGGCTTCGTTGCTCTGCAAATGGATTTCGGCGAGGTGAATGAGCGGTCCTGTGTCCGAGACAGCCGCTAGCGTCACGCGTTCAAACCCCAGTCGACGTCTTCCTCGACGACCTCGCGGTCGAGTTCGCCATCGAGGTATACTGTCGGACAGACCGTTTGATGATCTCCGCCGAAGACGGTCCCCGGCGGAATGTATCACTGCTTCTGTCCGACAGTATACTGTGCGAGCACGAGGTCCTCCCACAGGTCTTCGACGGAGGAGCGGTGACTGTCAGGAACTCACCGGGGCCTATGTCTACCGCGGCCACGGTCAGATACGCCCAGAGACACCGTCTACCCTGGAAAATAGCGGCCTCGGCACTCATAGGGGTCGTCATCGCCCTGGGGAAGCTCGGATTGAGTGCCTCGTCATCGGCCACGCGAACCTACACCGGTAGCCGAAAAGAGCCTTGCCGTCTCCACGGCGGTTATACTGGCCGACGGAAGCAGTGATACATTCCGCCGGGGGACGGTCCCCGGCGGAGATTATCAAACGTTCTGTCCGACAGTATAGTCTCTCACCGTTCCTCGCTGCCACCCGGGGAGGCGAGCACCGGTACACGGATACGCCAACAGTTAACACACCGCTATTCCGTCGCCGGAATACCAAAGAAATATCCACGGACCGGACGAAATCGAATCGAATACATGGGGGCGTCTCGGCTGTGACGAACCGGCGGACAGTGCTCGCCTCGTTCGCGACCGGTGCGAGCGTCGCCGCTGGCGGCTGTCTCGGCCGTGTGCGGTCGCTCACCGGCTGGCAGTCGCCGGACCAGGTCAGCCTCAGCATCAAGACTCCCCCGAACGACGCGGATCCGTACGCCCTGCCCGTCGCCCGGGCCGTCGCCAACTGGATCCAGGCGGCCGGTATCGACGTGGGTATCTCCCCGACGGACAGGGAAGCACTCAACCGGGACGTCCTGTTGAACGACGAATTCGACGTCTTCATCGCCCGATCGCCGGGGGGGTTCCGGACCCCCGACGACATGTACCCGCTCTTGCACTCGCGGTTCGCCGCCGCGTCGGGGTGGAGCAACCCCTTCGGATACACGAACCTGGAAGTCGACGACCTCCTCGAAAAACAGCGCGGTACCGAGGGTGACGGCCGCCGTGACGCGATCGAGGAACTCCAGCGCATGGTGGCGAAAACACAGCCGTTCTCGATCGTCGGGTCCCCCGACGACATCAGGACCGCCCGCAACGACGGCTTCAAGGGGTGGCTGTCGGGGGAAGGCGGGCCATCCCGGAACTACGTGAGCGTGGATCGGGCGGTCGACCCCGCCCCGGAAGACCCGACGACGCTACGTGCGGTCATGACCGACATCCGCCCGACGGAGAATCTAAACCCCCTCGCCGTCGAGTTCCGTCGCACCCCCGATCCGGTCGACCTGCTGTACGACTCCCTCGGCGTCCGGTCCGCCGGCGAGACGGTCGACCCGTGGCTCGCGGACTCGTGGTCGTTCCCCGAGCAGGAACCGAAACCGGTCGCGCGGCTCCGACTCCGCGAGGGTCTCAGGTGGCACGACGGCGAACGGCTCACGGCCGGAGACGTCGCGTTCACACACGACTTTCTCGAGGACACGACCCTCGACGACGACGACCCGATTCCCGCCCCGCGATACCGGGGCGCGAGTAGCCTCATCGAGTCGGTCGACGCGACGGACTCCCGGACCGTCGAGTTCCGATTCGTCGAGTGTGAGCCGCGGGTGGCCGTCGAGACGTTCACCGTGCCGCTGCTCCCGGAACACGTCTGGGCCGACCGTAGCGAGCCGTCCTCGGTGGGTGGGATAGCGGTCGGGGGCGGAACCGAGGCGCTCGTCACGAACAACGTCCCGCCGGTCGGAAGCGGCCCCCTCAGGTTCGTCCGGAACACGCCGAGCGAGTCGCTCGTTCTCGAGCCCTTCGAGAACCACTTCGCCTTCCGGGAGCCGGGATCCGGCGACGGCCCCCGGTTCGATCGGCTCGTCCTCCAGGTGGTCGGCTCCGACGTGACCGCGGTCGAGGTGGTCGCGGAGGGTAACGCGGGCGTGACGTGGCACCCGGTGGGCGCCGGGAACGTCTCCCGGATCGGACGGACTGAGGCGCTGAACCTCATGGTGAACCGTTCGGACACCTACTACTTCGTCGGGTACAACGCGCGTCGCGCGCCCCTCTCGAACCCCCGGTTTCGGCGGGCGCTCGCCCGCCTGATCGACAAGGCGTCTCTCGCCGGGGAGGTGTTCGACGGGTACCTCGATCCGGTGGCGAGCCCGTTGGCCGGAACCGACTGGCTCCCGGCCGACCTCGAGTGGGACGGTGAGGACCCGGTGACGCCGTTCGTGGGGTCCGACGGTGAACTGGACGTCGATCGCGCGAAGAACGGTTTCCGGGAGATCGGGTACCGGTACGACGACGGCCGGCTGGTGGAGAACTGACCATGGCACTGATCGGGGTCCTGTCGAGAGTCGCGGTGGTCGCAACGCTTCTCGTCGGGTTCGGGCTAGCCGTCCTCGTTGGCCCCGCCCGGCTCCGGGATGGCGTCCGGTACGTCACGTCGAACGTCCGGGACGTCGCGCCCGCGGCCGTCGTGCTGGCGGCCGTGCTCGGGATGAACCGTGTGGTGCGGGAGGCCGGCATCGACCTCTCCTGGATCCTCGGCCTCAGGCTCACCCAGGGGATCCACGCCCTGGAGGGGAGCTTCGTTCCGGCGGTCCAGTCCCTCGCCACGCCGCCGGTGACCGCCTACTTCGAAGCCATCTACATCCACGGGTACGTGTTCGTCCTGGTGTTCCCGGTCGTCGCCTTTCTGCTCCACGACGACGAACAACCGCTCAGGGAGCACCTGGTCGCGTACTCGCTGAACTACGGTATCGGGGTGATCTGTTACGTGCTGATCGTCGCGTACGGCCCGCGGAACTTCTTCGCGCCCGGGACGGTCGAGTCGCTCCTGTACACGAACTGGCCGGAGTCACAGCTCCTGACGAGCCAGGTGAACACGAACACGAACGTCTTCCCCTCGCTGCACGCCTCGCTTTCCACCACCGTCGCCCTGTTCGCCTACCGGTTCCGGGGGATCTATCCTCGATGGGCGCCCGTTGCGGCCGTCCTTGCCGTGTCGGTCATGATCTCGACGATGTACCTCGGCATCCACTGGGCGACCGACGTGCTCGCGGGGGTCGTCCTCGCGGCCGGGAGCTTCGTCCTGGCCACCCGGACCGACCGGGACACCCTTCGGCGCGGGTGGTTCGGCGGCGGCCCCCTCGACCGGGTCCGGGCCTGGCACGGGGACCGGTGACCCCCGGAGAGTGCCGGCCCTGCGGTACCCCGGACCCTACGCCGTTCGCTCCCGGGCGGCCGCGACGACCAGCGGCAGGAGGATCGTCGCGTCTCCGACCACCGTCGCGTTCCGGGCGTCCTTCTCCAGTTTTCCCCAGGATCGCGCCTCCTCGAGTGTCGCACCCGACAGCCCGCCGGTGTGGTCCGGGTCGGTCGTGAGCTGGACCGCGTAGTCGTAGGCGTGGGGCGTCACGAGCATCGTCTGGAGGACGTAGTTCTTCGGGACGCCGCCGCCGACCACGAACGCGCCCGCCTCCTCGGCGTCCCTCGCGAGCGTGTTCAGCTCGGTCATGTCGCCGAGCGCATCGAGGGTGAAATCGGCCACCTGGGAGTGCATCCACGCCTGCAGGCCCAGCACGGAGTCCTGGACGGCGGGACAGTAGATCGGCACGTCGTTCTCGGAGGCCGTCGCGGCGATGCCGGGGTTCTCGTCGATCTCCTCGCGGTCGTTCACCGCGGCGTTCGCACGGCCCAGCGCTGTGGTGAACTCCCGGATCGAGACGGTCCCCGAGAGGTCCGGGAACACCTCCGCCCGCAGGTGTTCCTCGAAGGCGGTGAAGTGTTCCTGGGGGAGATAGACGTTGTAAATGCGGTCCACGCCCTCATCGCGCAGTTGCTCGTCGTGTTCGCGGGCGGAGGCGTCCTCCGGATCGGCCCGTCCGTGGTGGTGTTTGCCGCCGATCGCCTCGATGGCGTCGTGGGTGAGGTTCGCCCCGGTCGTGACGAGGGCGTCGACGTGCCCGTCGCGGATCAGGTCGGCGACGATTCCCCGCATCCCGGCGGGGACCATGGCCCCCGCGAGCCCGACGAACGTCGTCACCTCCGGCCGGAGCATCTCCGCGGAGATATCGACGGCCCGACCGAGATCCGCCGCCCCGATGCCCGCCCGGCCGTACTGTTCGGCGAGCTCACCCACCGTCATCCCGCCCCACACCGCCGCGTGGTCGACGGGGTCGTGGCCGAACTCCTCGCGGTCCTCGTGGTCCATGCGCCTGCTTGCCCGCAGCCGCCTAACACCGTTGTGGTTTCCCCCAGTCGCTCGACGCCGCGTGGCTCCGGTGGCTCCCGGCGGACCCCGCAGGGAGGATCGGCCCCACGAACCTCCAGCCCGTGACGGACAATCGAAACAGTCGGGCGAGGCGCGCACCCCCGGCCCCACCAAAACCGATAAGTACCGTTATCTATTATAAAGAAACATGACAATATGTCCGTCCTGCGAAGCGGACATCTCCGAGTGGGCGACGCGCGTCGAGAAAGCCCCCGCGGCGAGCACGCCGAAGGTGTGGACCTGTCCGAAGTGTGACGTCGTCCTGGGAATCTCCGACTGGCGGACGGAGTGACCGACGACCACACGCGAGCCGTCCCGGTACCGGGAGCGCGAGCCGAACCGGTCCGGCCCCGCATACTGATCGTCGTCTGCTAAAGCCCGGTCGGACAGTCGACGAACGTCGTCTCCAGTCCCCACTCGGCCGCGAGCGACCGCAGGGCCTGCACCCCGAACGTCTCGGTGCCGTAGTGACCGGCCAGGACGACCGTCACGCCCAGTTCCGTCGCGTCGTGGTAGATTTGCTGCTTGCCCTCGCCCGTGACGTAGGCGTCGAGCCCCGCCTCGGCAGCCTCCGGGAGCCAGTCCGCACCGCTCCCGGTGACGACCCCGACCGACTCGACCGCGTCGGGGCCGAAATCGAACAGGCGGACCCGCCCCTCGTGGTCGACGCTCCCGGCCAGCCGCTCCCGCAGCTCCTCGCCGCTCGCGGGATCCGGGAGGCGCCCCCGCTGGCCCACGTGCTCGGGGCCGAGCGAGCCGAAGGGCGCCCGGTCCTCGAGACCCAGAACGTCGCCCACGCCGGCGGCGTTACCCAGCTTCTGGTGGCCGTCCAGCGGGAGGTGGGAGACGTACAGCGGGAGGTCGTTCTCGACCAGCGCGGCGATCCGGCGGTGGTCGCGACCGGTGACACGCTCCAGGCCGTCCCAGATCAGACCGTGGTGGGTCACGAGCAGATCGGCGCCGGCCCCGGCCGCGCGCTCGATCGTCTCCAGTGCGGCGTCGACCGCGAAGGCGGCGTGTTCGACGTCCGCCGTCTCGTTCCGACCGTCACCTCCGGGGCCGACCTGCAGCCCGTTCGCGCTGGCGTCCAGATCCGCGTAGTTCCCGGTCCGCAGACGCCGGTCGTACCGATCGACGATCTCGGTCAGGTCCATCGTCGGCTCGTTCCCCCGTACATGAACGTCACTCCTCGCTCGCGTGTGAAAAGACGAACGCCCGGAGGAGCTTCGCCCCGAGGACGGCGGCCTCCCCGTCGTCGCGGTCAGTCACCTCGACGACGTCGAACCCGGCCGCCGAGGGGGCGACGCCCCGGACGACGTCCCGCATCGTCCCCGGATCCAGCCCGAACGGCTCCGGCGTTCCGGTTCCCGGCGCGACCCCCGGGTCCGCGGCGTCGATATCGACGCTCAGGTACGCCGTCCCCTCGAACGCCGGTTCCCACGCCGGAACGTCCCCGGGCGGGACGACGGTGACGTCCGCGCGTCCGGCACGCTCCCACTCCGCCTCGCTGCCGGCGCGAGCACCCAGAACGACCGCCTCCTCGGCCGTCTCCAGCGCGTGGCGGGTGACCGTCGCGTGGCTCCACTCCTCGCCGTCGAGGTCGGTCCGCAGGTCGAGGTGGGCGTCCAGGCAGACGAAGACGTCCGGGTCGGTGGCTCGGATCCCGGCGACGGAGACGGTGTGCTCGCCGCCGACGAGCAGGGGGAGGGCACCGTCCTGGCGAAGCTCCCGCAGAACGCTCGCGAGGTGGTCGACGTACTCGCCGGGGTCGTTCCAGGCACGCACGTCGCCGTGATCGTGGACGGCCAGATCGGAGAACGCGAGGCCGGTGTGGTGGTCGTAGTCCTCGAACCCCCGGGCGAACTGGCGGACCCGGTCCGGGCCGAACCGGGTCCCCGGCCGGAACGACGTCGTCGCGTCCAGCGGTGCGCCGACCACGGCGTAATCCGCGTCGGTACGGTCGGCGTTTGCACCGGGAAACGCCATCAGACGAGTTTGCGCTGGCCCTCGTACTCGAGGTACTCGATCTCGTCGTCGGCCTCGAGATTCTGCTCTTCCGGGACGCTCATCGTGATCGTCTCGTAAGTCTCCAAGTCCATCACCTGTGCCTCCCCGGGGCCGCTCACGTTGACGACCTGGCCCTGCTTGCGCTCGATGATCGGCACCCACACCTTCGCGTCGACGGGCTGTGAGAGGCTCCGTTTCTTGGCGTCGAACACGCCCTTCGCGTCGATGCTCGCCTTTGCGCTGCCGTGTTTCCCTGGTTTCGCCGTGCTGTATGAGGTGATCTCGCTGGGAACGTCGTCGATCATGACGTACCGCCCCTCCTGAAGTTCGCGCACTTCCGTCTGCTGTCTGGCCATGCATGCGGTTCGGTCTGTGGGGAGTATAAACGGTTTGGAAGCGCCCGCGGTCACTC
>CAYSJP010000073.1:0-9656 GCA_964431395.1 uncultured Halobacteriales archaeon | reverse complement strand
GACGAACCTCCCGCCGAAGGACCGGGGCATCTCGATGGTGTTTCAGAACATCGCGTTGTTCCCGCACATGGACGTCTACGAGAACGTCTCCTTCGGCCTTCGCCTCCGGAAGTACGACAAGGCGGAGGTCGAAGAACGCGTCGACGAGGCGGCCGATGTCGTTCAACTGGAGGGGATGATGGATCGCATGCCCGAGGAGATGTCGGGCGGGCAGCGCCAGCGGGTGGCCATCGCCCGCGCCATCGTCCGGAAGCCGGAGGTGTTCCTGATGGACGAGCCGCTGGCGAATCTCGACGCCGAACTGCGCGTCCACATGCGCACCCAACTCCAGCGGCTCCACCGCGAACTCGACACCACCATCGTTTACGTCACCCACGACCAGGCACAGGCGATGACGATGTCGGACCGAATCGCGGTCATCGACGCGGGCGAGCTCCAGCAGGTCGCCCCGCCGCTTGAGTGTTACAACAACCCGCGAAACCTCTTTGTCGCCGGGTTCATCGGCTCACCGTCGATGAACTTCATCGAGGGGACGGTGACCAGCGATGGCTTCGAGTCGCGCCACCTCGAGTTGTCGTTCGACCCCGCCACACAGGGCGTCGACGTCGGCCAGTCGGTCACCGTCGGCGTCCGCCCCGAGGACGTCCATCTCGATCGCAACGCCGACCAGGCGGCCGCCCCGACGCGGAGGTTCGACCAGATCGTCGACGTTCTCGAGCCGATGGGCGACAAGATGTTCGTCTACCTGCTGTCGGACGAGAGCATCGAGACCAGCGCCGAGGGCCGCGGCGAGGGCCAGACGCTCATGAGCGTCGGACCCGAGGAGGTGCTCACGGACGGTGAGAACGTCGAGGTGGTGTTCGACCGTGAGAGGATCCACCTCTTCGATACCGAGTCGGAGTTGGCCATCACCCACGGCCTGGAGTGATCCGACACCGGTCCGCGTCCGGCCGCGTGGTGTTCTTATTCGAGCCGGTAGATGACAGTCTCGTATGGGCCGAGATCTGCCGACCCTGGGTCGGTCGGTGCCGGCGAGGCGTTCGAGATGAGGACCTCCGTGTCGCTGACGTCGATCGCTCCCGGCGCCTCGAACCGAACCGTCTCCGCCGAAAAGTTACAGGCAACGAGCAACTCGTGGTCCGCGCCCTCTAACTGCCGGCGAACGGCGTACAGGCGTTCGTGCTCCGGCAGCAGCATCTCGAACTCACCGTAAACCAGCACGTCGTCGCTCCGGAGGGCGATGAGCCGCCGATAGTAGTCGAAAATCGACCGTTCTCCGGCGCGGTCGGCCGCGACGTTGACCGTTTCGTAGTCGTCGCCGACGGGCATCCAGGGCTCGCCGTCCGTGAACCCGGCGTGTTCGGAGTCGTCCCACTGCATCGGCGTCCGGGCGTTGTCGCGGGAGAGTCGCTCGAAGCCCTCGCGGACGTCCTCGAAGTCGGCACCGGCCTCGCGGGCGTTCTCCCAGCGGTTGCGGGCCCACGGGTCCTGCAGATCCTCCGGGGACTCGAAGCTGACGTTCGTCATGCCGATCTCCTCGCCCTGGTAGACGAACGGCGATCCACGATGAGCGTGAAGCCACGTCGCTAACATCGTCGCCGACTCGTAGCGGTACGCGGGGTCGGCGTAGCGGGAGACTCCCCGGGGCTGGTCGTGGTTGCTGTGGTACAGCGCGACCCACGTCCCCTCGGCGACGGCGTCCTGCCAGCGCTCCATTACCGCCTTCAGTTCGGTCAGGTCCCACTCGTGGTAGTCGAGTTCGCCCTGGCCGTCGATGTCAGTGTGGCCGAAGTAGATGACCATGTCCAGAAGGCTCGACTCCCGCCCCGTGACGTCCAGTGCCGTCTCCGGGTCGACGTCGACACACTCACCGATCGTCGTCACCCCATCCCGGTGGTCGCCGAACCCCTCGACCTCGAGTTCCCGGAAGAACTCGTGCATTCGCGGGCCGTCGACGTGGTGTTCGGCGCCGGCGGGGTCGCCATCGGGATCGCCATCCGGCAGTCCCTCGGCTTTGGATATCTCGTTGATGACGTCCATCCGGAAACCGTCGATGCCGCGCTCGAGCCACCAGGAGACGACGTCGTGTATCTCCTCGCGAACGGCCGGGTTCTCCCAGTTGAGATCCGGCTGCTCGCGCGTGAACAGGTGAAGGTAGTACTCCTCGCGCGCCTCGTCGTAGGTCCACGCCGGGATGTCGAAGTGGGACTCCCAGTTGTTCGGGCGGCCATCCTCGCCGGGTCGCCAGAAGTAGTAGTCGGCGTACTCGGGGTCGCTCTCGCGGGAGCGCTGGAACCAGGCGTGTTCCGTCGAGGTGTGGTTGACGACGAGGTCCATCACGAGGCGCATGTCCCGGTCGTGGAGTTCCGAAAGCAGTCGGTCCCAGTCCTCCATCGTGCCGTATCGCGGGTCGATGGCCCGGTAGTCGGCGACGTCGTAGCCGTTGTCGGCGTCAGGGGACTCGTAGACGGGGCTGAGCCAGACGCAGTCGACGCCCAACGCCTCGAGGTAGTCGACCCTCTCGACGATGCCGGGCAGGTCGCCGACCCCGTCCCCGTCGCTGTCGTTGAAACTCCGGGGGTATATCTGGTAGAAGACGCCCTCTTTCCACCAGGTTCGATCCTCGGGAACAACACCCGTTGTACGCTCCGTCATACACTGGCTTGGACGCACCGGTATAAAGAAGGGACGGTCCCGTAGAACTCATAATGATACTGTCGGCTGTAAGTCCATGAAGAATTTCGCCACCCCGGGGTGGCGAATATCTTCACGAAGTTACAGCCGACAGTATGACTCGTGTAGCGTGTTACCGCTCCGATCGCCCGCAGTCGGGTGGTCGATACGGTAATTGCCTACACGAGTCATTATCACTCGTCCGGGAGGAGGGTGATGCGGTGGGCTTCGATCTCTTCGACCATCGCCCCCCAGCCGCCGATCTCGACGGGACCCTCGGCCGTCTCGACGATCATACCCACCTGGCCGCCGTACCCGGCGACCGACCGCGGCAACGTTTCGGCGACGGATTCCGAAAGGCGGACGTCGATCACCGGTCCCTCGACGGTCCGTCGCTCGCCGGTCTCGAGGTCGATGCCCTCGATGCGAACCCGGACGGTCTCCCCCGCCTCGAGCATCGGGAGGATGCCCTGGAGACAGTATCGGATGTCGATGTAGTCGGTCGATGGGCCGTCCTCCTCAGCGCGGTAGGCCACCTCCCAGGTGTCCCACTGGGTCGTCAGGAAGAACCAGTAAAAGACGTAGGTGTGGCTCCGATCGTCGACGAGGACGCCGTACTCGTTGGTCGAACCCTCGTGGGGCGCGAAACACGTCTTGGTCCTGTCGATGATGGCGACGAACGGCGACGGGAGTCGCCGGTCGCGGGCCTCCGTACAGACTCCCGCCACGTTCACCCTCTCGAAGAACGACCCGTCGTCGGTCGAAACCGACAGGCGGACGTCAGTACCGGCCTCGATTGCGTCCCGGAGGGCCGGCCGCAGGCGCTCGAACTGGTCCGGCGACAGCGACACCTGTACCCGATTGTCCGCGTCCCGTATCCACTCGGTTGCTCGCCGCAGCACCGTGTCGAACTGCTTGACGATGCTGACGGTCGTCTCCTCCGTCACCGGTTGTTCCCACCGACGCTCTATCTCCGTGGCGGCCTCGGTGAACCGCGACGCGCGGGTCTCGAGGTCCTCGATGACGCGCTGGAGGCTGTAGGCGCGGGCGCGAAGGGACTCCTGTTCGTACAGTTCGATGTAGCCGTCGGCCTCCAGGTCCCGGAGGACGTCGTAGATACGCGGATCCGGCACCCCGCTTTTTTCGGCGACGGCAGTGACCGGTGCTGCACCAAACTCCAGCAGGGCGACGTAGGCGTCGGCCTGGTACGGCGAGAGACCGGCGTCCTGGAGGACCTCTATCAGTTCCGTCCGCTCCACGGCTACCACCCCCGGTAGGGAGAGGCCGCCTCCTCGCCAGCGGCCGGGTTGTGACGACGGCGGGGACCGGGGGCAAGCGGGTACTCGGGGCACATGAACGATGGCTACGACACCAGTTGTTAAAATTCCTCCGGCAACCCGCCGCCGCGCTTCCCCCCGGTTCGACCGAACGCAGCGACGAACGAAAACGTGTCTCCCGGAAATCATCGGGCTTTAGCCCGGCGGCGTCGTCGCTGGCACATGCGACTCCGGACCGCTCTCGACGAGTACAAGCGCGGGCGCGGGCGGGACGAGCGGTTCCCGGCCGAGTGTCCGACGACCGACGGCGCGCTCTCGGGGTCGGACGAGCGACTGGTTCACGTCGATACCTCGGGCGCCCTCAGGGACTACTCGGCCCCGCTGTCGGGGCGCTCGGGCCTGGACCGCTCCCGCCTCGGCGTCGACGCCGGGGATGGCGTCGACTGGTTCGACGGAATGCGAACGCTCCGGCAGGGGTACTGCGACGACACAGCGCTCGTCGAGACCGAACACGACGCCGGCGACTACGCCGTCGGCCAGCACGACTGCACGCTCGGGCAGGACCACCTGACCGCCGTCGAGGTCAGGGGATCGGTTCCCGACGGGGCGCGGCTGGTCGCGTACCTCGGCTTTGCTCCCGGCGGCCGGGAGTCCGGCGTCGGTCGCCTGGTCCACGACCGGGACGACGGGGTAGTGCTGGAGGCGTTCGGCCGCGAGGAGTCCGACTTCGCCGCCGCCTCGACGGGAATCGACGCCGTGCGGGGGCAGGTCCCCGAGAGCTTCGAGAGCCTCCTCGCGGACGCCTCCACGGACGTCCCTCGCGATGGGGGCGCCGAGCGCTACGAACAGGCGCACCTCTCGGGCGAGGCCGTCGTCGTCGCGCCCCTGGAACGGCACGGGGAGGGAGACGCGTACCGGACGACGCTCCTCACCCGCCTCCGGGATCGGTCGGGCGCCGACCGAGGGGCCGTTCTCGCGGACGTCGCCGCGACTGCGGCCGCGCACGCGACTCCCGGGGCCCTGCGGGCCGTGGCTACGGCGGCGGCCCCCGACCGGCGTCGCCGCATCGACGACGACGGCGTCGTCGCCGATATCCGGGCGCTGTCGCTGCTCTCGGCGCCCTCCGGCGCGCGAATCGCGGCCCCGGAGTTCGACCCGTTCTACGCCAACACCGGCGGCTACGGGTACGCCTGGCTCCGGGACGACGCGGCGGTCGGGCTGTCGCTACTGGCGGCGACCGACCGGCTCCCGATGACGTTCGACGATGAACTCGCCCGGTCGGCGGCGGTGTACTGCGAGAGTCAACTCGAGGACGGCACGTGGCCCCACCGGCTGTGGGCCGTTGACGGTTCGCTGGCGCCGGGATGGGCGAACGGCCGCCGCTCGGGTGCGGATCCAACCGCCTACCAGGCCGATCAGACCGCCGGCGTCGTCGCCTTTCTCGCGACGTTGCTCCGGGATCGACCGACGGTCGCCGACCGGGCGGGTCGAACACGCCTCGAGACCGCCCTCACCGCAGGAATCGAGGGGCTCGACGCGACGCTCGCCGCCGACGGCCTCCCGGAGCGGTGTCAGAACTGCTGGGAGAACGCCCACGGCCGTTTCACACACACCGCAGCGGCGTTCCTCCGGGCCTACTCCGCGGTCGCCTCGGCCCCCGTCGAAGACGGCCTCGTCGCTCGCTCGAGGGCGCGCGCCGGGCGGGTGCGGTCGGGGCTGGACGCGCTGTGGACTGGCGACCGCTACGGTCTCGGTCTCGATGTCGGTGACGACGACGGCATCGACGAGCGGTTCGACTCGGCGACGTTCGCACTCGTTTCCGCCGTCGCCGCTGCGGACGCCGTCGAACCGATCCCCGACCGAACGGTCCGGCGCCTGCGGTCCCACGTCCGGCGGGCCGTCGAGGGGCTCCATCGGGAGACGGACGCCGTCGCCGGTCTCGTCCGTTTCGAGGGCGACGACTGGCGGACCGCCGGACAGGACCGGCCGAAGATCTGGACGCTGTCGACGGTGTGGGGCGCTCTCGCCTGCGTTCGGCTGGCCGCGCTCCTCACCGCTCGCGGCGAGGAGGCCGAGGAGTGGTACGACCGGAGCCGGCGACTGCACGCGCTCGTGGCCCCTGACGGACCGCTCGTCACCGACGCCGGCCACCTCGCGGAGCAGGCCTTTGACGACGGCACCCACGACAGCGCGACGCCCCTGGGGTGGGCCCACGCCCTCCGGCTGGAGACGACGGCCCGCCTCGCCGCCCGGGACGAACTCGGGGGGCCGTAGCGATCGGCCGTACATCGAAACTTTTTATTGCTGTAGGGCGACCTTACCCCATGGTCGGTGATCCGGGCGAGACTATCGACGGCGTACTGCCGTCGAAGTGGACGGCGGCCCACGCCGCCGGGATCGAGCGGACCGTCGACAACGTCGCCCCGGTCATCGAACCCCCGGCCGAGGACCCGGCCGACGGCCGGCACGTGTGGGACACCTGGCTGCTCCGCACCCGCGAGGGGGCGATCGCGACCGTCGACGGGTGGCGAGTGGCCTTCTCGCTGACCGCTCCCTCGGAACTGCTCCCCGGCAAGCGCCACGACGTCGCGGAGATACACTACTTCTACTCCGCGGACGGCCGCACGTGGCACGCCGGCGGCGCGGTCTTCGATGGCGACGCCCGGGGTCAGCGCCAGTGGGCCGGGTCGGCGCTGTGCGACGACGGCGACGTCTACCTCTACTACACGGCCGCTGGCGACGGCGGCGCCCCGGAGTTAACCTACACCCAGCGACCGGTCGTCGCCCACGGCGGCGACCCCACGACGGACGCCGAGGGCCTCGCGTTCTCGGGGTCCTGGCGCCACGAGACCCTCTTCGAACCGGACGGAACGTGGTACGAGACCGAAGCACAGTCCCGCGGGATGATATACACCTTCCGGGACCCGTGGTTTTTCGAGGACCCCGCGACCGGGGAGACGTACCTGCTCTTCGAGGTGAACACGCCGGTGCCGGAGGGCTCCGGCGCCTGCGACGGCGACCCCACCAGACAGGAGTTCAACGGTGCCGTCGGCCTCGCCGTCTCCCCCACGGGTGGCCCGCTGGAGTGGGAGCTTCGGCCGCCGCTCCTCGACGCCATCTGTGTCAACCAGGAACTCGAACGGCCCCACCTCGTCACGATGGACGGCCGCTACTACCTCTTCGTCTCGAGTCACATGCACACCTTCGCGCCCGGCATCGAGGGATACGACGCGCTGTACGGGTTCGTCGCCGAGGCGTTTCGTGGCCCCTATCGCCCGCTGAACGGGTCGGGACTGGTGCTCACGAACCCCTCGACGGCGCCCTTCCAGGCGTACTCGTGGATGGCTTTCCCCCACAGTGAGGAGGTGCTGGTACAGAGCTTCTTTAATTACTTCGACTTCGACGGGGCCTCCCTGGACGAGATGGGCGAGCTCCCGGTCAGCGAGCAGTTCCGGCGCTTCGGCGGGACGCTCGCCCCGACGGTCCGCCTCGCAGTCGACGGCGACCGGACGCGCGTCCTGGGAACGCTGGCTCACTGGCGGGTGCCGACGCCCGGGGAGACGCTCCCGCCGGCGGCTGGCGTCGCCTGGGCACCGGGTGACCACGCCCTCGCCGACCGCGGGGCCGACGAAACGGCCGGCAGCGACTATCGCTCCCTGGTCTCCGGCAGCCGGGACGCCGCCGATCAGTAGGCCGGCACCGTTCAACGGGCGTACCCGTCGCCGAGTTCCCACGCAGACAGGCCCTCGACCGTCGCCCGCCCGCCCGCAGCCGACACCGAGACGCCGGTCGCGTCCTCGCGCGTCGGGTAGACCCGACTCGTGAGGCAGTGGCGCTCGTTGGCGTACAGCTCGATGACGGAGTTATCCAGGAAACACCGCAGCGACAGCGGTTGGTCGTGCGGCGGGACGGCCATCCGCTGGGGATCGGTCGTCACTCGGTGGTCGTCGCTGGCTGCCGACCGGTCGACCAGGACCTCGCCGTCATTCGTGTACCGAACGGCAGTGTGTTCGCTCCGGTCCGGCGACTCGAAGACGGACAGTTCGACGGCGTCAGCATCCCGGAGCGCGATGGTGAGATCGAGTTCCAGCGCCCGGCCGGAGACGCCGAGCGAGCGGCGCTCGCCCGCCGAAAGCGACAGCGTCTCGTCGGCATCGATCTGCCGGCGACGAAGCCCCGCCACCTCCTCGGCGGGACGCTGTCTGAGTCGGCCGTCGGCCCCAACCGAGAGGACGCGCGGCAGCGACAGCGCGCCGGACCACCCAGCGTCCCACTGTGCGCCAAGATGACGAGCCTCCGGGAGCCAGCCGAAGGTGACGTACCGGTCGCCGTCGACGAGCGACTGTGGCGCGTAGAAATCGCCGTGGTCGAGAACACCCCGGTGTTCGACCTCGAGACGGCCGTCGCGAATGTCGCCGAGAAAGTAGACGACGTCCTCGGAGTTTGAGACGTGTAGCAGTCGGGTTTCCCCGAAGTCGAGCAGTTCCGGACACTCCCAGACCGTCCCCGCTCCGTCCCGGTCACCGGTCAAAAGCGGCCCCTCGTAGCGCCACTCCCGAAGGTCCTCGGCGGTGTAGAGGAGCGCCGCACCGCCGCCGTCCGCGATACCGGTCCCGATGATCTGGTGCCACCGGCCGTCCTCGCGCCAGACACAGTGGTCACGGAACTCGGCTTCCCAGTGCTCGGTCTCAAGGATGTCGATGTCCGCGGGGGGTTCCTCGATCACCGGATTGCCGTCGTGTTTCTCCCAGCGCCGGAGTCCCGGGTCGGCGGCGGTGGCGAGACACGGCAACTGCGCCCGGCCGTTGCCGCCGGTGTACAGCACTGTCGGCGTGCCATCGTCGACGACCGTGCACCCCGACCAGCAGCCGTCGCGATCCGGGCCGTCCGGGGACGGCGAGAGCGCGACCGGTTCGTCCCGCCAGTGCACTAGATCCTCGCTGACCGCGTGACCCCAGTGGATGGTGTTGTGAAACGGTCCGGCAGGGTTGTGCTGATAGAAGACGTGGTATTCGCCGTCCCACCGGACGAGGCCGTTGGGGTCGTTCATCCAGTTCGCCGGCGGGGTGAAATGGTACCTGGGGCGGTCGTGCCCGTCGTTGCGGTCGTCGAGGCGCAGTCGCATCCGGCGCACGGCGTCGGCGTTCTTCGGAGGGGTCGGCCCGGTGTAGCCGTCCGCTAGCGACCGGAGACAGCCCCCGACGAGGCGGTTCCGGTCGGCGGCGATTGCTTCGGGGACGGCTTCGCGAAAGGCGACCGGCGCGCCGAGGCCGACGACCCCGCCGGGTCCGGTGTCCCACTCGACGACGGTCATTTCGCTGGGCACCTCGTTACCGCCGCGGGCGGTGCCGGCGAGCACCTCGCCACGAGCCGGCAGAACGCGTTCATAACGGGCGAAGCCGACCGCGCCACGGTCACAGACCGGAATCCGGAGGCCCTCGAAATCGGCGACCGCGGGGTGGTCATCGTACAGCGACAGCCAGAGAACGCCGGTCGGATCGACGACGCTGTCGGCGCCGACGGCGTCGGGGGGCACCGACCCGACCCCGAGGGCATCGACCGACGCCATCGCGCGAAGCGACAGCAGGAGGCCGCCACCGTCGGCGAGAAACGCGTCGACGGCGCCCGCGTGTGCCGAAAGCGGCCCTTCACCGTCTACCGGCGCGTCGCGGTGCCACCAGAGAGCGTCCACCCGACCGGCGGCGT
>CAYSJP010000072.1:0-9702 GCA_964431395.1 uncultured Halobacteriales archaeon | reverse complement strand
CTCAACAGCGTCGAGGGGTTCGTCCGGCAGGTGATCGGCTGGCGGGAGTTCGTCCGGCACGTCTACCGGGAGACCGAACCCGAGATACGGACCGCAAACGAGTTGAACGCGACCGAGGATCTCCCCGAGTTCTACTGGACGGGCGACACCGAGATGGCCTGCATGGCCGATTCCGTCGGCGGCGTCCGCGAGCGCGGCTACTCCCATCACATCCAGCGGCTGATGATCCTCTCGAACTTCGCGCTCACCTACGGCGTCGAGCCCGCACAGCTGAACCGGTGGTTCCACGCCGCCTACGTCGACGCCTACGGCTGGGTGACGACGCCGAACGTGATCGAGATGGGGCTGTTCGCTCACGGCGCCTTCGCCACGAAGCCGTACGCCGCCTCCGCGAACTACGTCGACAGGATGAGCGACTACTGTGGCGGCTGTCGCTACGATCCCGACGCCACCACCGGCGCCGACGCCTGCCCGTTCAACGCCCTGTACTGGGAGTTCCTCGACCGCAACGCCGAGGAGTTGCGCTCGAACCACCGGATGGGACTCGTGTACCACCACCTCGACAACAAGGACGAGGACGAACACGAGGCGATCCGGGAGCGCGCCGCGGAGATCCGATCCCTCGCCGGGGAAGGGGACCTCTGACCGGGAGGAGAGGCCGACGACGGTGCTCGCCGACGCGCTGAAGTGCCGCCGGGCGTTACCCCTTGGCAGGGAATCACGAGCCAATGGCCGACGAATCCACGACCGACGGCGGCGACGACCGCGGATCGAACTCACACGACGTCCCGGAGGGGTACGCGCGCGTTCCGATCGACGACTGGGAGGAACTCGAGCGTCACCTCCGCGAGGTCGACGGGTCGGTCGAGACAGTCGACGGCGTGATCCAACTCCGGTCGGGGAGTGCCCAGTTCACCGTGACCCGCGAGGGTGACGTCGACACGGGGATGCCCCTGCACGCCTTCGAGCGGGAGGGCGTGGACGTCCTGTACGTCGACGCCGAGCGCGACCGGATCCGGGTGTACGGTCCCGAGGGACTGGCCTACGAGTTCCGGAGCCCGTGACCAGCAGGGACAGGAGATGCCCGAGGAGAAACGCGAGATCGCGTACGTCCGGGTGATCGAGGACGGCGAGGAGTCGCTTCTGGTCGCGCCTGTCGGCACGAACCTCCGGGAGTTCCTCCGCGAGCGTGGCCACTCGCCGTACACCCGGCTCACCGAGCGCGCGAACTGCGGCGGCAACGGGCTGTGTGGGACCTGTGGCGTCCGCGTTCGGGAGGGACCGGAGCCCGACCACTGGCACGACGGCCTCGCCGAGAAGTGGGGCTACCCCCGGCTCTCCTGTCAGATAACCGTCGAGGGCGACATGACCGTCGAGATCCCCGAGAAGATCGTCTGGGGGCGCCGCGAGCCCGGGTGGTTCTGATCGCACGGTTCACTCGAGCCCCTCACCAGTTCGGATTTCGACGTGTGCTCCGTGGTCGGTGTCGGGGACTGTGAGTTCCCACTCGTGTGCCTCTACGACCTCGATAACGCTCATGAATCCGATTCCCGTCTCCGATACGCTGCCCGTGTCCTCGAGTTCCTCTATTTCCGCCCGGCTCTCGTCGGTGAACCCCGACCCGTCGTCGGCAACGTAAAACCCCTCCTCCTCAGCGAGGAGACCGACCTCCACGGTAACGTCGTCGCCACCGTGTTCGACGCTGTTGCGAAAGAGATTGCCGAACAGTTGCAACAGCCGTGTCTCGTCGGCCCGAATCTCACCGAGGGGGCCGTCCACCGACAGAGTCGCGTCCGGGGCGTCGGTGTACGACCACGCTTCCTCGACGATCGACCGTAACCGGAGTGGGCGTACCGTGACCGCCTGGCGTTCACCGCGTGCGATCTCCAGCAACTCGTCGATGAGTTCGTTCATCCGCTCGAGGGACTGTTCGACGCGATCGAAAAACTGCGGCTCGTTCGTCTCACGGGCGATTTCGAGGGAGCCGACCGCTCCCGAAAGCGGGTTTCTGAGGTCGTGTGCCACGAGATCGGCAAACTCCTCTAAGCGCTCGTTCTGTCGCTGGAGGGCTTCACCACGTTCGACGAGCCGCTCCTCGCGTTTGACTGAAGTCATCGCATCCGTCACGACTGCTCCGAGCAGCCGGAGGCTCTCGACATCGATCTCATTGAACGCCCGGGATTCGGTTGCGGAACTCGTGATGATTCCGTGACTCCCCAGGGGAACGTGAATCTCTGAGCGCAGTTCGGTCTCCGGGTTGAACGTCCCGGATCGTTCCGTCACGTCCTCGTAGCTCCGTATTTCCCCGCCGTCGAAGCTCTCCCAGACGAGGCCTCCGCCACGCTCGAAGGTCGGAGCCCCCCCGACGATGTCGACGGCTTCGTCGGTCTCGGCCAGTGGACGCAACACCTCCTCGACGGGGTCGTACTCCCAAACCGCCATGACCGGGAGTTCGAAGAGACCCGCACCCATCTCGAGCGTGATTTCCGCGACCTCGACGGTCGTTTCGGCCACGAGCAGCTCCTGTGCGATCCGATTGAGTCCTTGCAGCCGTTCTTCGAACTGCTGTCGTTCGACTTCGTACCCGGTCCACTGTCCGAGGAGCTTGATCACCTCCCGCTCGCCGGAGGTGAACTCCCGGTCTCGTTCGTTCGGGGCCGCAAAGCAGAACGTCCCATAGAGGTTCTCCCCGACCATGACCTTCGTTCCGATGTAACAACCCAGTTCGAACAGTTCGTACGCCATGTCGTTTTCTCCCAGCTCCGATCGCGCGTCTTTCATCCCGACCAGATCGTCGCTTTTCACGGTCTCCCGACAATAGGACTTCTCCAGCGGTGCCGATTCGTCCGGCTGGAGGAGTTCGTGATCGCCGACGGTGTGGACCATCTTCTGGACGCCCTCTTCCACTCTCGTCAGGAACCCGTACGGCAGGTCCAGATACTCACACCCGATGGCGAGGATGCGTTCGGATTTTTGTTCGAACGTGAGATCGTTATCGACGCCGATCTGGTAGAGTTTGGCCAGGGCATCCTGCTTTTTTTCGGCGTCCCGGGCCCTCCGCTCGCGCTCCGTCACGTCCCGGACCACGCCGACGATGTCTTCGGTGCCGTCGTCCCGGATACGTTTCGAGACACGAACGTCTACCACGCGCCCGTTTTCTCGGCCAACATCGAACGTCAGAATCTCGTCCCGGGTTTCCCCATCGGCAAGGTCGCTGATCGTCGTAACGAATCGATCAAACTCGTCCGGTTGAACCAGGTTCGACTCGACCAGCGTGTCGAACGCCCCGCCGACCAGTTCGTCCCGTTCACGCCCGACAAGCGCACAAAGCGAGTCGTTGACGTAAGTGATGGTGCCGTCTAAATTGACGACGAAGACGCCGTCTCGAACCGCTTCGATGAGGGATCGATAGGGGTTTTGGTTGTCCCCCAACGCACCAGTATGGGGGCCTCCGTCCATGGATGCGTTACACACCCATTCAGGATAGCAGTTTCGGCCACGAGGGCCAAAGCGGAGATCACCAGTGTACGGGTCGACGTCCGGCGAGTCGGGACGGTTTTTATCTTCCGGCGTGGACGGGAAGGCGTGTACGGCATCGTCACGCGGAACGCCGAGGAACTCGACTGGCCGGAGTTCGACCGCGGCTTCTACGAGGTGAAAGACGCCGCCGGCCAGCCCAACGAGCCCGTCTCCGGCGGCGTGAACACCATCTCGTGTTTCGGTGACACCGCGGCCGCCGCCGGCGATCCCTCCCTGGTCCCCGTCTCCGAGTCCGGCGAGCGCGCCACGCGCGACCAGCCGTACTTCGACTGGTCGTACGTCTGTCCCTCTCGGGACGCCTACCGCGAGGGGCTCCTGGAAACCATCACGGACTGCGCCGACCGCTCCCCCGACGTTCGCCTCGACGACGTCGGGTTCCCCCGGGCGGAGTACTGCCACTGTGCGGTCTGTGAGGACCGGTTCGCCGCGAGCGGGTACGACGACCGCGGGGACTGGCGAGCGAGCGTCATCACGGGGTTCGTCGGCGAGGCCGCCGACCGGATTCCGGGGCGCGTGTACCTCGCGGTGCATCCCGATCCCTACCCCGGTCGCCTCCGGGCGCGCTCGGGGGTCGACCTCACCGCCGTCGCCGAGTACGTCGACGAGGTGGTCGTTCCCCTGTACGACACCGCGTACGGAACCACCTACTGGCTGGAGTCGCTGGCGGCGGGGTTCGCCGAGCGGATCGGGGACCTGGAGGGCGAGGTCGACCTCGGGATCGAACTGTACGCGATGAACGTCGACGTCGACGACCTACTCCGGGCGACCGACGTCGCCGGGGCGTACGCCGACGCCGTCTACTTCGGCTACGAGAGCGGGACCGCCCGGGCAGCACTCCGCCGGCGCCGCGCCGAGGACCGGGACGGCGAGTCGTTCGGGTGACGTGTCACCGACCGGAACCCTTTTCATCATTCATGTGGATTCACAGCCATGTCTGAGGAGTCCGAAGAGACGCCGGAGCCGGACCGGGGCGGCGCGTTGTGTCGGTTCGTTCACGGAGCCGGCGCGGCGATCCCGGTCGCCCTGGCCGGCTGTCTGGGTGGGGGCGACGACGGGCCCGGAACCGACGACCCCGGGACCGACACGTCCACGGCGGCGGCCTTCTTCGAGGTGGGCGGGCTGGAGCCCGTGTCACCGACGGCCGAGGCGGGCGATCCACTCGCGGCGAGCGCGACAGTCACGAACGCCGGCGGGGCCGCCGGCGCCCGCACCATCGAGGCCCGGATCGGCGGCGACGCCCGCGCCACCCGGTCGCTCGATCTCGATCCCGGCGAGGAGGCAACGATTGCCTTCGAGAACCTGATCGTCCCGGATCTCGAGCCCGGCGAGTACGACTACGGCGTCCACTCCGGGGACGACGCCGCGACCAGCACCCTCACGGTCGAGGGAGGGACCGAGGAACGGGTCGCCTGGCACCGCGACCACGACTGGGAGACCGACCCGGAGGCGGCCACCGACTGGAGCAACTACGCGGTGACGGAACTGGTCGCGGTCGACAACCTCATGTCGATCGACGTCGCCCCCGACGGTCGCGTGTTCTACGTCACGCGGGGCGCACCGTTCGTCACGCTCGGCCACGACACCTGCGAAGTCGGCTGGGTCGACCCCGACACCGGCGAGAGCGAGACCGCGCTCGAACTCGACGTCCAGGTCGGCTCCCTGGAGCAACCCGATGGAGTGCCCGCCCGCGAACTCGGCGGCCAGGGGGTCGCGCTGGATCCCGACTTCGGCGAGAACGGCCACGTGTACGTCTACTACACCCCTCCAGCGGACGAGCGCGACGACGTCGTGAGTCCCTACGACCAGTGGTACAGCGGGATGACCACGATGGGCTACATGGTCGTCTCGCGGTTCACGATGGAGAACGGACGACTGCTCGCGGGCACGGAGCGGGAGCTCATCCGCATCCCGGACCAGCAGGACTACTGCTGTCACAGGGGCGGGAACCTCCAGTTCGACCCCGAGGGGAACCTGTACATCACCACCGGCGACAACGGCGGCGGCCCGGGGATCGACGACCGGTGGTCGAGCCACCCGAGCAACGACGCCGCCCGCACCTCCGGCAACACCGCCGACCTCCGGGGGAGCGTCCTGCGGATCACCCCCGAACCCGACGGGGGCTACTCGATTCCCGAGGGGAACCTGTTCCCGAGAGCGGAGTACGGGGCGGAGATCGACACCGGCCTCGTGAAGCCCGAGATCTACGCCATGGGGTTTCGAAACCCCTTCATCGTCTCCGTCGACGAGCACACCGGCAGCCTGTTCGTCGGCGACTACGGTCCGGGGGGAAACTGGGACGCGGACACGGGGCCGGTCGGGCTGGCCACCTGGCATCTCCTCTGTGAGCCCGCCTTCGCCGGCTGGCCGTTCTTCAAGGGGTACTACCCCTACCGGCGTTACGACTACGAGGCCGGCGAGCCGGGACGGGTGTTCTGGCAGGACAACGTCCGGAACGACTCCCGGAACAACACCGGCCTGGAGTACCTGCCGCCGGTGACGCCGGCGACCGTCTGGCAGGCACAGAACTGGGACAGCTACGTCGAGGCACCCTCGTGGGTCGACATGCCCCGCACCGGCGAGGTCACCTGGCCGGAGGTGACCGTGGGCGGCTCCGCGAACGCCGGGCCGGCCTACCGCTACTCCGAGGCGTTCGGCGAGGGCGCCCTCGATCCGTACTTCGAGGGCAAGCAGTTCCTCATGGCGCCCTGGGCGGGCGACAGGTGGATGGGGTACGTGACGATCGACGGGGACGGCAGGGTCGAGATCGACGAGTTCCTGCCGGATCACTCCTTCGAGTACCCGACGGAGATGAAGTACGGCCCCGATGGCAGGCTGTTCATGATGGACTACTCGGACACGGGGACGGGCGGCGTCCACATGATCGAGTACGAGGGGTAGCGGGGTCGTCGGCACCGGGAGACCTCAAGAGTTATTCGGCGGCGGGCCGGGGCATATGGCATGACGGAGTTCGCGCGACGCGCCGAGCGGATATCGATCAGTGGCATCCGCGAGGTGTTCGAGGCGGCCGGCGAGGACGCGATCAACATGGGGCTGGGACAGCCGGATTTCCCGACGCCCGAGCACGCGAAACAGGCCGCCAAGGGCGCGATGGACCGCGGCGACACCGACGGCTACACCGAGAACAAGGGCACTCTCGAGTTGCGGGAGGCGATCAGCGACAAGCACGCCCGGGACAACGACCTCGAGATCCCGCCCGGGAACGTCATCGCCACCGCGGGGGGGAGCGAGGCGCTGCACATCGCCGTCTCGGCGCACGTCGACCCCGGCGAGGAGGTGATCTACCCCGATCCGGGCTTTGTCTCCTACGAGGCGCTCACTCACGTCGCCGGCGGCGAACCGAAGCCGGTTCCGTTGCGCGAGGACCTCACGCTGGACCCCGCGACCGTCGAGGAGGCGATCACCGACGACACCGCGGTTTTCGTCGTCAACAGCCCGGCGAACCCGACCGGCGCGGTCCAGTCCGTCGCGGACATGCGCGAGTTCGCCCGGATCGCCGACGAACACGACGTCGTCTGCATCTCCGACGAGGTGTACGAGTACATCGTCTTCGACGGCGAACACCGCTCGCCGATGGAGTTCGCCGAAACCGACAGCGTGGTCCTGATCAACGCCTGCTCGAAGTCCTACTCGATGACCGGCTGGCGGCTGGGGTGGGTCGTCGCCTCCGAGCGCCGGATCGAGCGCATGCTCCGGGTCCACCAGTACGTCCAGGCCTGTGCGAGCGCTCCCTCCCAGTACGCCGCCGAGGCCGCTCTCTCGGGGCCCCAGGACGCCGTCTCGGAGATGGTCGACGCCTTCGAGGAGCGACGCGACCTCCTGCTTGCGGGACTGGCCGACATGGGTCTGGAGGTCCCGACCCCCGAGGGCGCCTTCTACGCGATGCCGGAGGTTCCCGAGGGGTGGGTCGAGGAGGTGATCGACCGCGGGCTCGTCGTCGTCCCCGGCGGGGCCTTCGGTGAGGGCGGCGCCGGCTACGCGCGCCTCTCGTATGCCACGTCGCGCTCGGAGATAGAGGAGGCGATCGGGATCATGCACGCCGCGACCGAGGCAGTGGAGTAGATCATTCGGGCCACGATCGAAGTCGAGTAGACGCGGCTGTCGGGTGGCGGTACCGTTTTACGCCCTCGACACCTGTTTTTTCACGTGCCCGATACACCCGACCCGAGCGACGCCGACCCCGGCGGCGCGAACCCGGCCGATCCCGTGGAAACTGACGCCGGCGACCCGGTCGCGACCGAGGGCTCTCCCGTCCCGTCGGGAACGGAGACGGGTGGCAGAGACGTCCCCGACCGCGAGGACGAGGGCGAGGGCGTCTTCGGCGAGGCGGCCCCGGAGACGTCGGTCGAGCCGGGTGCGCCGTCGATCGAGAACACGGCGTTCGTCCTGCTGGGAGTCGCGAGCACCGTCGGCCTCGTGCTCCATCTCGCCTCGCTGACGGGCTGATACTGACTCGTGTAGGCAATTACCGTATCGACCGCCCGCGTCGGGTGGTCGATACGGTAATCGGCTACCCGAGTCATCATGAGTCCGCCCGGCTGCCCGGCCTGCCGACGCCCCGCTCGTCGCCCGTTTCCCCCGGCGACGGAGGCCACCCACCGGAGCGCGTGGAACGGTTTAACTGTTCGCGGTCCCTGGCTTCGGTATGGCGACTCCACTGGGGGGACTGTCCCTACCGCTCCTCCTGATCATCCTGGGCGTCGGGCTGTCCATCGCGGAGGCGCTGGCGCCCGGTGCCCACTTCGTCGTGGTCGGCGTGGCGCTGCTGGTAGCCGGGCTCGTCGGCTTCCTGATCCCGGCGCTGGCCGGGCCGCTCGCGCTCGCCGCCCTCGTCCTGATGAGCGGCGCCGTATCCCTGTTCGTCTACCGCGAGTTCGACCTCTACGGCGGCTCGGGAACCGGCGCGACGACCGACTCGGACAGCCTGCGTGGGCGCAACGGCCGAGTCACCGAGCGCGTTACGGAGACCGGCGGGGAGATCAAGCTCGAAGGCGGCGGGTTCAACCCCTACTACAGCGCCCGGGCCATCGACGGGGAGATCCCCGAGGGAACCGAGGTGATGGTCGTCGATCCCGGCGGGGGGAACGTCCTCACGGTGGAGGCGCTCGGCGCCATCGAGGACGACATCGACCGCAAACTGGCCCGCGGCCGCGAGCGCGAGGAGACCCGCGAGGAGTCCGAAACCGAGAGCGCCTGATCGTGACGCTGCCGGCCGTCGGGATCGCACGCTACCTGGCGGGGTGTGCGTGCCCGCGCTCGCCTGGACCGTTCCGTCCGGGCATGGCCAACGTTTATTCCTCCGCGGCAGCGAGTAGTAAGCATGCTACTCGCTCCGCTCCAACTCGGCGGGCCACTGCTCCCGTTCATCGGCTTGCTCGTGCTCGCGCTGGCTGCCGTGGCAGTGCTGTCGGCGGTCGAGATCGTCGACGCCTACGACAAGGAAGCGCTCACCGTGTTCGGCGAGTACCGGGGACTGCTCGAGCCGGGGATCAACTTCATCCCGCCCTTCGTCTCCCGGACCTACAGCTTCGACATGCGGACACAGACGATCGACGTCCCGCGCCAGGAGGCGATCACCCGCGATAACTCCCCCGTCACCGCCGATGCGGTGGTGTACATCAAGGTCATGGACGCAAAGAAGGCGTTCCTCGAGGTCGACAACTACAAAAAGGCGGTCTCCAATCTCGCCCAGACGACGCTGCGTGCGGTGCTGGGTGACATGGAACTGGACGACACCCTCAACAAGCGCCAGGAGATCAACGCCCGCATCCGGCGAGAGCTGGACGAACCCACCGACGAGTGGGGCATCCGCGTCGAGAGCGTGGAGGTGCGGGAGGTCAACCCCAGCAAGGACGTCCAGCAGGCGATGGAACAACAGACCAGCGCCGAGCGCAAGCGCCGCGCGATGATTCTGGAAGCTCAGGGTGAACGCCGCAGCGCGATCGAAACCGCAGAGGGAGACAAACAGTCGAACATCATCCGCGCCCAGGGAGAAAAACAGTCCCAGATCCTCGAGGCACAGGGAGACTCTATCTCCACCGTGTTGCGCGCAAAATCCGCCGAATCCATGGGCGAGCGTGCGGTGATCGAACGCGGAATGGAAACCCTGGAGTCGATCGGCCAGGGCGAGTCCAGTACGTTCGT